>JBBACV010000158.1:0-3668 GCA_041656835.1 Acholeplasmataceae bacterium
ATGATGATAAGTCATCTTTATTATCCCAAATAGAAAAGCCACCAATAACTGATCTAGCAGCACTACCTGAACCGTATCTTGCAAGTCTTGATAATTCGTTTTGAGGTAAATCTAATTGATAAGCTTTTGTGGCAGCTAAAGCTAGGGCACTAAAAGCTGATGATGAAGATGAAAGACCAGCTTTTTTAGGAACATAATTAAATGAATCAATTTTAGCATAATAAGGAATGTTATATTCTTTTCTAATAAAATCCATAAAATTAGATACTCTTTTTAATTCATTTGGGGTTGCTTTTACATTATCAATATAAAGGATATCTTCTTTTAAGTTTTTATCATAAGTTACTTTCGTTTCCGTATAAAACTTATCTAAGGTTAAGCCAATTGATTTAGTAAGAGGGATATTTTTTTCTATATTAGCTTTTCCCCAGTATTTTATGAATGCGATATTTACATAGCCTCTGGCTTTGGCAATCATCTAAGATTCCTTAAATTTATTGTGGTAATTAATTTAGCATTATTTTCATTCATTATTTTAATTGTTTTTTTAATTACTTTTTTAGAATTTACTAAAACGATAAAACAGCCACCATTACCAGAACCAGTAATCTTTCCACCTAAGGCTCCCTCTTTTAAAGTTAAATTAATTAATTTATTAATTTTATTATTTGATACACCAATTTGTTTTAAGAGTTGGTGATTTTGATTTAGATTTTCACCCAAAGCATCAATATCTTTATCTTTAATATTTTGATAAATATTATTAACGACATTCTCAAACTGTTTTAAAATATCATCTTTAATATTTTCATTTTTATTAAAAAAGGATTGAACTTTTAAAACACTTTTCTTCGTATTTGATTTATCATTAGAATCAAATACTAATAAATACCCGTTTAGAGATATTTCAATTAATTCATATTTATCTCGATTAATAAAATAAAGTGGTTTTTCTTTAATAATTGATAACATGTCAATGCCTGAATGATCAGAATGATTAATTCTTTCTGTTACATCGAGATGATAAATTAAATCTTCATCTTTTAAAGGTAGACCTTTGAATTTATAAAAAGCTTTAACAACTGAGGCTGATAAGCTAGCTGAAAAACCCAAACCTTTTTGATATGGTAGATTTGACTTTATTTTTAAGGTTAATTTATTTAAATCGATTTTTAAATTAGAACATAATCTATTAATCAAAATAGTTAATGATACAAGCTCTTCTGGTACAGTTTTCATAAAAAAAGTTTGATTATTTAAAATAATTCTAAAAGGAGTATCACTTCTTTTTAAAGTACTTTTAACTCCTTTTTTTTTAATTGGAATTGAAAGTGCTGGGACTTTATACATCACTGCGTGTTCCCCTGTTAAAATAAATTTTCCTCCGGAAAATCCCATAGTTTTAGTTTACCTTTCTAATCTTTTCTTCTAATTAATTATATCATAATATGATACAATTAATTATCATGAATTTAATTAATTGGAGGAATAATGAACCAATATTTAGACATTAAACCGAATATCTTAAAAGCCATTAAAGAAAATAAACCCGTAATCGCTTTAGAGTCAACGATTATTAGTTTTGGGATGCCTTATCCTAAAAATGTTGAGACGGCCTTGAATGTTGAAAAGGTAGTTTCAATTAATGATGGGGTTCCTGCGACAATTGCGATTATAAATGGACGAATTAAAGTTGGCCTTAGTGCTGATGAGATAACTTACATAGCTAGTAACCCCGAAATGGTTAAAGTTTCAAAACGTGATTTAGCGTATGTGATTTCTAATAATTTAAGTGGAGCTACGACAGTTTCAGCAACAATTTTAATTGCTGAAATGGTTGGGATTAAATTTTTTGCAACTGGAGGAATTGGTGGAGTCCATCGAAATGCTTCTAAAACTTTTGATATATCAAGAGATTTAGAAGAACTAGCTAATTCTAATATGTGCGTAGTGTCTGCGGGAGCTAAATCTATTTTAGATATTGGACTTACTCTTGAATACTTAGAAACCAAAGGAATAAGTGTTATCGGTTATAATACCGATTACTTCCCCGCTTTTTATACAAGAAAATCTAAATATAAAGTTCCAATTAGATTAGATAATCCTAAAGATATTGCTAATCTCTTAAATGCTAAATATAATATGAATATAAACGGTTCCTTATTAGTAACAAATCCAATTCCTAAACCCTTTTCAATCGACGAAGAACTAATTGAAACTGAAATTAATAATGCTTTATTAGAGCTTGAAGAAAATCAAATAACCGGAAAAGAAATAACTCCTTATCTTTTAAGTAAAGTAAATGATTTAACTAAAGGATTAAGTTTAGAAGCTAATATTCATTTAGTTTATAATAATGCTAAACTTGCAACTTTAATTGCTAAACACTTTTTTAATTTATAAAACAAAACATAATTATTGAAATAGTAATATTATTGTGTTAAGATTAATTTACCGAAGGGGAGTAGTATAAAAATTTAGTCGTCAATACGGATAATAATCCCGGCTAATTTTCAAGAATTCTTGTAACGAGACCTTCAAAACCATTTTTGGTTTTGAGGGTTTTTATTTTAAAGGAGAAGACAGTGAAAGAATATTATCAGAAAGAGTCACAAGAAATAATAAATGATTTGAATTCTAATTTATTAGGATTAAATAAAAAAGAGGTATTAAAAAGATTAAATAATGATGGTTTTAATGAATTAGATAAAGTTAAAAAGAGAAATATCTTTTTAAAATTTTTAGATCAGTTTAATGATTTTATGATAATTATCTTATTGATTGCCGCTGTGATCGCAATCATATTTTCAATTATCAATCAATCAAATGATGAATTAATTGAAGCCTTTATTATTTTAGCGATTGTTTTAATTAATGCTTTTTTAGGTTTATTTCAAGAATTGAAATCAGAAAAAGCTTTGGATGAAATTAAAAGTTTAAGTTCGCCACATATTTTAGTTTTAAGAAACAATAAAGAAAGTATTATCGAGACCAAGGAATTAGTAAAAGGTGATATTGTTTTACTTAAAACAGGTGATATCATACCGGCTGATATTAGAATTATTAAATCAAATAATTTATCAATTGATGAAAGTATTTTAACTGGTGAATCGTTGCCAGTAAATAAAATTGAAGAATCATTAAAAGGAACGAAAAGTTTAGGTGATCAAATAAACTTAGGATTTATGAGTACGATAGTTACTAGAGGAACAGGTATAGGGATAGTTATTAAAACCGGAATGGAAACAGAAATCGGTAAAATCTCATCCCTTTTAAATGATGCCAAACCCAAAGATACCCCTTTGCAAAAAAATATTAGTGATTTAGGTCAAAAACTAGTTTATCTTATTTTATCAATCGTAGTTTTAATCTTCTTAGTACAATTTATTAGAGATCTTTTAAATAATGATTTGGATTTAATCAAATCATTAATGATTTCAATAACATTAGCGGTTGCTGCAATTCCTGAAGGGCTCCCGGCAATCGTTACTATTATTCTTTCTTTAGGTATGCAAAGATTAGTTAAAAAAGGAGCAATCTTAAAATCATTGCCCGCGGTTGAAACTTTAGGCTCGACATCGATTATTTGTAGCGATAAAACCGGAACTTTAACCCAAAATAAAATGTCAATTGAAAACATTTATTTTTATAGAAATGAATTAAATACT
>JBBACV010000159.1:0-3657 GCA_041656835.1 Acholeplasmataceae bacterium
GAGTTGGAATTATTAAAATTTTAGAATCAGGCAAAGAAGCTGAAGTAGTATGGGGTTTTATTACAGGTGGAAAACCAACTTCTGAATTATCAACTCATCTATATTGTCATATTGAAAGATTGTTAAATAATGCTAATCATAAAGTGATAATTCATACCCATGCAACACATATTAATGAAATGTCAATTCTTCCTAATTTAGATGAAAAAAGTTTTACAAGATCATTGTGGGAAATAAATAGTGAAAATATAATTGTATTTCCTAAAGGTATTGGAATAATTCCTTGGTTAGTTCCAGGCAACAGTGATATCGGAACTAAAACAGCTAAGAAAATGCAAGAATTTGATATTGTTGTTTGGCCACTTCATGGTGTTGTTGCTGCAGGAGACAATTTAGATCACACTTTTGGAGTTTTAGAAACTATTAACAAATCAGCTAAAACATATATGAAAGTAAAAGATATTCCAAATAGAAATGTAATAACAAAAGAACAACTTATAAAGTTAACAAATTATTTTAAAGTTGACTATAGAAAAGAGTTTTTAGACTAATGAAAAAAACATTTAATATATTAAATATAATTATGATTTTGATATTATTAATTTCTTGTAACGGACCAAATAATTTGACTCCGCCAAATGGTAATGACAATGGTAATGGTAACGGAAATGAAAATGGTGATGGTCCTAAACCAGATCCAGATCCAGAATATTCATATGATGAGATTTTAGCGGATAGATTTTTTGAAACAGGATTTTATCTTTTAGGTCAAAGTCCAGTGGATGATGGAAGACAAGTAAAAAAGATATTAGATTATGGAGATACAGCTAAACCTAGTACTAAACCAATTTGGTTTATGGCTCAGTGGTGGACACCTTATAACTTTGTTGATGCAACTTATGGATATATTGATGGAGCCCATACTTATTTAAATCAATCTAGGATGTTAGAAGTTAAAACAGGTGAAGAGGGTTACTTAACCATGGAATTATTAGGAAGTGAAGAATATTTAGGTGGTACTAGAGAACCTTCTGAAAGTTGGGCTCATTTCTTATTAGAACAATATTTTGATAATGACATTGATTTATCTGAAATAGATAAACTAATTGTTTCATTAGATTTTAAAATAAATAAATTAATTGATAAAAATGGTAAAGATTATAATGCTAATTATCATGCAGCTCAATTATTATGGTATTTCACAGTTAGAAATTATGTTGATGAAGGCTCATCATTTGAAGAAGTTGGTAAACCAAATGATTATATGTGGTTTGGAGTTCCTATTTTAGATAGTAGATATGATTTTGTCCCAAATAGTGCTCATATAGATACGGGTTCTGCTGGGACAACTAATAAATTAATATATTCAATGCCTTCAAAGGATTATATTTCTGAGAAAATCCAAGTAGGAAAAGACTATCATATAGAAATTGATATATTGCCTTATATAAAAGAAGCTTATCTATATGCTAGAGAAAATGATGCATTAGTAAATAGTTTGTTTGAAAATTTAAGAGTTGATTATATGAATTTTGGTTGGGAGTTGCCGGGAGCTTTTGATGTATCAGCAACGATTAAAAATATGAGTGTTCAAGCAGTAACGTTGATAAATAAATGAAGATAGGATTATTAAATGAAATTAATTGAAGTATTACATGATAATGAATTTAAAAATGGTTTTAAATTACTTGGAGTAAAACCCACATTAAATCAAAGAGATGTCCATAAATATTTAAAAACTAATAATTCAAAAGATGACATCCATTGGTTTTTATCACAGTGGTGGACACCATATGATTTATCATTAGGTCAGTCAAATATAAAAAATAATTTTTATGAATTTAAAACTAAATCAAGAAAAGTTACTTTAGAAAACAACAAATTATTTTTATATTTAAACGGCAAAGAAGAATATTTAGGAAAAAACAGACAAAGAGAAGGTTCTTGGGCGCATTTATTATTAGAACAGGACTTTGTTCGAAAAATTGATGTGAATAAAACAAGTTTATTTAATTTAAATCTAAACTTTAATATTAGAAAGGTAAATGAATTTAAATCTTTGAAATACGATAAAGACATTCATGCTGCTCAATTTTTATTATATTTTGTTGTTTTTGCAAGAGATGACGATGAAGATTATAATTACCAAGGTTTTAATCAAGAATTTCTATGGTTTGGAGTTCCATTATATGACAATAGATTAGATAAATTTGAACATATATATCATGTTGATAGTGGTGCTGAGGGAACAACAAATAGATTAATATATTTAATGGATTCATCTAACTATCTAAAAGAAAAAATAATATTTAACAAAGATTATGAAATAAATATAAATTTAATGCCACACATTAAAAAAGCGTTAGATTTTGCTAAAAAGAATAAATATATAAATCAAGATGCTAAAAAATATGAAATAGGATATTTAAATATTGGCTGGGAAATTCCTGGCGCATATGAAGTAGAAGCTTCAATTAATAAAATAAGTATAAAAACAGATTACTTAAAAGGAAGGTAAAGTTATGAGAAAGAAAATATTAATTTTTACTACACTTATTATAAGTGTATTAATTTTAGGAATTAAAAATAGTAGTTTTGGTGCTGAATTACCGACAGAACCACCAACAATAGGCGTAGAAGATCCAAGCACAGATTTTTCATCTAGATGGGATCCTCAATTATTTGGTTCAAAGAGATTGGATAACACCACGTTAGCATTGGCGATGACTTCAGGATTTGGCTATAGAGCAGGATTTAGAACTCACTTTGATGCTACAGATTTTGAAATGAGTCTTGATTTAACTTATATGGATAAAGGGACTACCTTAGTAGGTTTTTTTGGAACAGAGTTAGGCAATTATATAGATAATAATGGTGCTGTTTTAATCTTTGACTTTGTAAAACACCCAACTAAAGATGGTGAATATTTAGTTACCTTTAATAAGGGTACTGGTTTTCATGCTGAATCATTTCCAGGATTTGTACCGTCTGGTCAATCTGCCTGGTGGGATCCTGCATTTAAAGGATATATTAAATGTACCTGATCATAAAATTCATTTTCAAATTAAAGAAGTCGATGATTTAGTTGAAATTTCTATTAATGGTGAGAAAAGAACTCTATCTTCAGATTTGGTTTATGCGGAATTTGATGATAAACATGATGCCAATTTATCGTTTGGTTTTCTTGATAAAGATAATAGTGTTCAAACTGTTATCGTTAAAGATCTTTTTGATGGTGAAAGAAGAGAATACTATAAAGAAGGTGGTGTTTTTGATACCTTTGAAAGTGATTTAGTTGAACTTGAATCATTAATATTAGGAGATTTAAGTGTATTAGAAAATCTAATTGAAGTAAGTGATTTAAAAGAAGGGTTAGACTTTGATTCATTATATAGTTTTGATAAACATTATTTAAGTGATCGTTATAATCATGTTGTTGAAACTGTTGATAATGCTATAACAGATTATGGTGGTGCAATGCTTGTAATTAGTCTTTCTAAAAAAGTAGATCAATATGAAGCTGCTATCTCAAACATTACAGACGATGAAACAGCTAGAAATGCAGTTTCAATCAGAAATTCGTTAAGCAATGAATTAGAAAGTACTGATACTACAAATTTTGATCCAGAAGAATTATCAGATTTTGCTGATTTAGAA
>JBBACV010000160.1:0-3634 GCA_041656835.1 Acholeplasmataceae bacterium
CATTTTATTGATAACTTTTAATAAATCAACAGACTCTAGATAACTTAAAAAAACAAGACTTCATCAGAAATCTTGTCATTAATATTCATGGCGGAGCAAGAGGGATTTGAACCCTCGCAGCTATTACGCCCTACGAGCTTTCCAAGCCCGCCTCTTCAGCCTCTTGAGTATTGCTCCTACTTAATTAAATAAGTTTAAGTTTTTATTAAATAACTCTTTGACTTCTTTAGAGTTATTTAAATTTAGTGCTTGATTTGAAAGGTTAACTAAATCAGATAAAGAAATATTTGATAAGTTTTTCTTCATAACTAATAAATGATTATAATTCATTGATAGGTTTTTTAGTCCTAATCCGACTAAGATTAAGCTACCTAATGGATCACTTGCTAGCTCCCCACAAACACTTACTTCTTTTTGATGTTTTTCTCCTTCATCAATAATATGTTTTAAAACTTTTAATAAAACTGGATGATATGGTTCATAAAGATAGGAAACATTTTCATTGGTGCGGTCTGCGGCAAATAAATACTGGATTAAGTCATTAGTTCCAACGGAGATAAAATCAATTAAGGGTAAAAATTTATCTATAAATAAGGCACTACTTAAAACCTCTATCATTATACCAACTTTAGGCATATTATAAAAGGGGTACTTTATCTTTTCTTCATTAAAGGTATCTTTAATGATTTTTAAAGATTCCTTTAACTCTTCAATGGTTGAAACCATTGGAAGTAATATTTTTAGATTATTATGTTTATTAGCTTTAAATAAAGCTTTTAATTGTAAAATAAATAACTCTTGATTACTAAGTAGAAGTCTAATTCCTCTTAATCCTAAAAATGGATTTAATTCATTTTCATTTTTTATAAACGATAATGGTTTATCACCACCAATATCTAAAACTCTAATTATTACTGGTAGATTTTGATAAGTAGAAAGGATTTCTTCATAGTTTTTAGATAAGTTATCGATGGTTGGTAAGTTGGTTTTACCTAAAAATTGATGTTCGGTTCGATAAAGACCAATTCCTTTTGGATTGTATTTTAAACTATTATGTAGGTCGTCGTGATTACTAATATTGACGAATAAATTAATTTCTTTGTTGTCTTTGGTATAGGCATCTTTATTTTTAAATTTTAAAAGAGTTTCTTTTTCTTCTTTAATTTTTAATAATTTGTCTTTATATTTATTTAAAGTTATATTATTTGGGTTTATAATAACTTCTTCATTATGATTATCAATGATGATTAAATCATTTTCTTTAATGTTATTTATTTCGATATTAGCAATACTAGGAATATCTAAATGTTTAGAAATAATTGCGGCATGTGAAGTTATTGAACCTTTTTTAGTTATTATTCCTTTAACATGTTTTAAGTCTAAATTAGCAGTCATTTGAGGAGTTAGCTCTTCAGTTATTAAAATAGTATCTTTAGATAATTCAATATTTTTAAAGGTTTCATTTCTTAAAATATTTATTACTAAATTCGTGATATCATTAATATCGGTAATTCGTTCGTTAATATAATCATTATTGGATGATAGAAACATTTTTTTAATTTCACTAATTGCATAGTTAAAAGAAAAGACTGCATTATAACCTTCTTTGATTTTAGATGTTGTTAAATCAATTAAAATAGGATCTTTTAACATCATTTGTTGAGAATAAAAGATTTCCTTGGAATCTTGATTATCTAAGGTTTTAATTAGAGTTTCTAGTTCATTAATAGCTTTTTTAAAAGAGGATTCTAATTTATTTATTTCATCATCAATGTTTGATACTTTAGTATCCAAAATTATATTGTTTGTAGTTTTAAGATGAAAGGCACTGCCAATGGCCGTGCCTTCTCCGGTTTTTTTACCTGTTAGTTTTATCATTATTAATATTGGTCTCTATTGAAGGCTTGTACAATCGCAAAGTCATCTTCTTTAATAATCGCAAGCGATGTATTAACGTAGTTAACAATATTTGAGACTCTTTGAGGTGGTACGGCGATAAGTAGTTGAATTGAAAGTGAATTATAAAACTTCATCATCGCATCTATTCTAGATTCATCCATATTATTAAAGGCCTCATCAAATAAAACCACACATCCTGAATCAATTCTTTTATTTTTAGATAAAAGTTGTTGGAAGGAGGCGGCGATTACGATATAAAACGGTACTTGAGTTTCTCCACCTGATTTTTCTCTTGATACTTTTGAAAAGTGTGAGATATTACCATTACTTGAAGTAATTCTAATATCATAACTCATATAATATCTATAATCTAAATATTGTAACGCAAACTTATCATCTTCCGGATCAAATGATGCGATTTTATTAAATAATTCCATTAAGATTACTTCATGTTTTCGAGATAAGTTTTCCGTAAATAATGTATGTTTAAAGACAGCATCACTACTCATAATAATATCGTAGTATTGTTTAAATTGTGGATCAAATGATGGTCCTGTAATAAGCTCATAACTATCTTGACCAAAGGTTTTACCTTCTAGAGCTAAATTAAGTTCTTCTATTTGGATTTGAGCTGATTCAATTGAAGCTCTAAGTTTGCCGACAAATTCTTCTTTAAAGCCGGTTTCTGAGGCTTTTCTTAAGTCGATTGCTTCTTGTTCATATTGAATTAAATTGTTTTCTCTAATTAAATTTGATTCTCTTTCAAAGTGGATTAATTCATCTAAACTAGGGGCGGCTCCGAAGTGGTAGTTATTAATATAATTACGCATTAAATTAATAACTTCATTTTCAGCTTTAGCATTTTCAGTTTTAATTTGGGTTGTTGATTCAATTAAATTACGACTAATTAAATCGTAGTTGTAGTTATATCTTTGTTTTAAGGCATTAAATTGACTTTGGGCATTAGGAATTAGTTCAGGGTAATTTGATTGCCACTTGTTTAATTCATCTTTATAAGTATCTAAGTTGTCTCTAACATCTTCAATTTCTTCTAAAATTCTTGTTTTTTCACTTCTTAAATCAGCCATATTGCTGTTAAGTTGATCGTATTCTAATTTTAATTGACGTTTCTTATTTCTTTCTTCGTCTAATTTAATATCCAATTTAGTAAGTGCAGCTTCACCTTGTAGATCGTTTAATTTTTCCTCTAATTCGATATATTCTTTTCTTGTTTGTTTAACTAATTCAAAGTATCTTCCTTGATTAGTTTGTAAAATATTAGGAATTTTAGAGTCTTTAATTAATGAAAGTGATCTTGAGACATCATTTAAGACTTTTGAATTACGGTCGATATCTTCTTTTTGTTCAGAAAGAAGTTTTGTATCAAGGTTAATTTGCATTTCAGTTGCACCACTACCAATATAAGGAGTTTCATAAATTCGTGGGTTTATTTGTCTTGCAGTATGGTTAATGTAAGTCATTGCTGATTGTGTAATTGATCTTGAATGCATTTTTAAATCTTCTAATTTTTTGACTCCGATAATTGAACCTAATAACATATTGGCATAATTTCTAGCATAAGGATGATTTGAATCTACTTTTTCAGCGAGACTGTTAGGTAAATATTTATCGTATTCTTTTATTTTATTAGTATTAACTAAACCAACACCATAAATACGGTGTTCAAATTTAATCCGGTCATAAACTTCAAGAGCATCATCAAAATATAAAGGAT
>JBBACV010000161.1:0-3628 GCA_041656835.1 Acholeplasmataceae bacterium
AGTTTCTCTTTTTCAAGGTATAACGTCATTCAATACTCTCCCACTGTATCTTGAACATGAGTTTCTTCCATTTACCTTTTATTGATTCCCATTTTAAATCGTTCGGTTTCGGGAACTTCTTTCCCTGGTAGTGGTAGTAGATGTCTCGTAACGCATGAGCGATACTATCAGAATCAGCAGGATCGATGTAGAACATACCGTCGTAATACAACGCCAGATCGGGTAACCCACCTACCAGAGTAGACACTATCGGTATCTCGTAGTTCATAGCGATATGCGCCACACCGCTGCTTGACGCGCGTAAGTAAGGTAACACTACTACGTCTGCTATTGAAAAGTAATGTTCAGCAGTGTCGTCACTGATATAGTTCAGTATCTTAAGTATCCTGGGATCGTCGTCGAACTCTACTTTGTCCCACATCTCACCTAACACGATAAGCCGGGAGTTCGGTAAGTTGGCTTTCTTGAACCCTTCTACGAGGTACTTGACACCTTTATAGTCCCTGATAAGACCGAAGAACAGCACGTCGAAGAAGTCGGTTAACGGTTCTGCGTCAGGGATCTTGTTGTACTGGTCGTACAGCCCGTGAGGGATTATGTTCAGTTTATATGAACAATTGTCACTTATTTGTGAACATATCTTGTCGTGATCGTAATGTGAATGGACTACGATTGCTGACGCACGGTTTATTATATAACTTGATATGATTTTCCCGTACCAGTTCAGGAACCAGTTCTTCGATTCCATAACGTCAAGCGTCTCGTGCATCTCAATGATGACTTTACTTTTTGTGAACGTTACAATGTACGCATATACCATCGCGACACTGGAAGTCCACCACTCGATTATCGTGTACTCGTGCTGGTTACACACTTTCAACGCTCTGTACCATGACAACACGTTCCACCAGTCGATATACGCTGCTACGTTGTCGTAACGTATCCTTGACCGTACCTTCCCTACCCTGTTCTTACCGGGGAACAGGAATTTGGGTAACATGTCACGAAACAGGATTGGTGTAGCGTCAAGAGCAGTAGATAACCGCCATGTAAAGTACGCGATACCAGATATAAACTTGTCTCCCGGGCCTATAACCGCAACTCTTCTATCCATAATACCCACCTCAACTTAAAGAGGGCTACGACCCGTAAGATAAACTCCCAACTCGACATAATCGTCTACCGTGTTGATGTTATAGTAAGGTTTCTTGAGTTCACACAACTCGACATGATTTTCCGCTTCAATGTACGTTTCAATCGCGTCCGGGTAATCCTCACACAACTCTATCGCGCTCAGGAACGATCCGTGGAACATACCCATACCTGTACCTTTGTACCGGGAACCGTTTACCACCATCTTCTCATGAAACCCCATATCGTTACCTTCAACTGATATAGAGAACGTTCGTTCGATAGATCGTGGGTTGTCGTCGGTGACGTACCCGATAACACCGTCACAGTGCGCTGATTTGAACTTGTGGTGCATACTCCAGGTAGCGAAATCGTCTCCTATGTACTCGTCACCTAACACTAACATGAAATCGTCCTCATCAAAGATCCGTTCACGGGCAAGAGAGAGCGCGTTCACCATACCAATAGAGTCTAACGGTTGGTGGATAAACGAGATGTCAAACCCGATCAACTCGTCACTTACATCCGATTCGTTGTACCATGACTCGATACGATCGATGATATCTCTTGCACGGTAACCTATAACGATCACCAGTTCAGTTATGTAGGGGACCATCTTTTTGACGTGGGCTAACGGGTAGTCAAGAAGAACTTTGTCGTCTACAACGGGCAGCACACATTTGTTCCGGGTATCTGTGAATTCGCCCATACGTTCGCCTCTCCCTCCTGCAAGAAGCAACGCTTTCATATCAGAACAACTCCTTGTTGGACGTTATCCATTGATACATGTTCTCTAACCCGTCTCCCGGTACTACGGTTGGTGACCAGCCAAGTTCGGCTTGCGCTTTGGTGATATCACAACAGAACCAGTGCATGTCGCCTTTCCGTTCGGGTAACAACTCATACTCTACCGTTTTCCCCGTTCTCTGTTCAAGCCAGTCGAAAAGGTTACTGATACTGAACAGGCATTGTTTCCCTCCACCTATGTTGTACGTCTCGCCCACACCCGGATTCTCGAAGAAACGGTTCATCGCTCTAACCGCGTCAGTAACATACAGTATATCCCGGTACTGTTCTGTCGTTCCAAAGACTTTGATAGGTCGGTTCAATATATGCCGGATCATGAAGTTGGCTACCCAACCGTGGTCTTCACCACCAAACTGCATGTGACCGTACATCCCGCTTAGCCTGAACGTGCTTACCAACACACCGTACGTATCAGCAGCAGCACGACAGTAATGTTCAGCAGCGAGTTTAGACGCATGTAGCGGTGTTACTGTACCTTTCAACACGGGTGCTTTCTCGTTTACTGGTCTTCTCACATCAACGTTGTTACCGTAAACATGGATAGACGAACAGTTCACCATAGCCGCGCCAGCCTTGCTTGCCAAGTTGATGGCGTTCATTGTCCCTATAACGTTACAATCGAAATCGTACATCGGTGACTCGATGGCTACCGTCATGGCGGGTTGGGCGGCACAGTGCGCGATCTTGTCCGCGTCAAGGTAGTCCGGGTGCGTGAGTTCTGTCCGAACGTCATCTTTGTGGAACTCGACACCCATAATCTTCAACCTGTCAAGAACGTAGTCCCTGACCACTTCGGTATCGTAACCTGACCGGGAATACTCGTGTTTTGTAAGGTTGTCTATACCGATTACTCGTTCGCCGTTGTCCCGGTAATACTTGCAAACGTGGTATCCTAAGAACCCACAACAACCTGTAACTAATACTGTCATTTTTCTACCTCGATAATGTACAACTGTGTGTCCTGTACCCCTTCTTTCACGATGTCCGGGTTCAACAGGTGACCGTAAATTGTCATGTTATATCCTCTAACACTTTCTCAACTCCTTCCCTGAACTTTCTCCAGGTGAGGTTGTCACGTATCCATTCCCTGTTACAAGAGTAGTCGCAACCATCAGATAACTCGATCAGCATCGACAACCACTCGTCATCGGTGTACGCCACCATACCAAGCGCGTGTTTCGTTATAATGTCACTACAACTACATTCCGGTGACACAATAACTGGTCGGTTAGCCGCAGACGCTTCTAACGGCACGAGAAAGCCACCTTGTAGTTTCACAGGATGAATCACACAGTCGATATACTTATAGACCATTCTCGACAATCTGTATCGGTCTGTTTCCGGTAGGATCGATACGTGCGGTTGGAGACGGTGATCCTTTATATACTTGTTCAAGACCTTCATGTATGGCGGGTACTGTTTCCCGATCAGTAACAGTTTGGCGTTAGGTACAAACTCTAACAGCTCTCTAAGTATCTGTAAACTTTTGAGCTGGTTCTTGAACGGTTGCATCTCGGCTATGTGCGCGATCACGAACTGATGAGTGTAATGCGGATCTCGTGGGGGTGTCCTTGACCAGAACGTGTAATCTACACCGTACGGCACGACATGGGGATCGACACCGTACACCTCTTCAAACCGTTTGCGGTTGGCTTCGTCAGCGACTATACACGCCTGGACACCTTTCTTT
>JBBACV010000162.1:0-3592 GCA_041656835.1 Acholeplasmataceae bacterium
TGGCTCGACCCTGAATTATCAAACTGTATTGAACTTCTACCTGAAGGTGAAGAAGAAATAATCATGCGTGATTTCGCGAGAGCATAATGAGACTCTGGAAATTAGAGATTTTCGAATCGTTCAACTGTCAAGGCAGTGACAACTATCGAAAATACTACGTTATCACTGATTCGCGTGAAGACGCCATAAAAATAGTAGAATCGAAATATTTGAAAATCCGCGATAGAATGGTGACGGCAGGCTGGACCGATGATGATGGAAAGTGGCATCCCGGCGAGAATCTCATTAAAGAACTTGCACACCGACCAACATTCGATAACACCATTCTCCCTATTTAACCCCCTTTTCTCACAAACCTTTAAATAATATCTATGTTAACACTGTTAACTATAGAGAACCATGATGCAAGTCGTCAGACCGAAGCACGAACGGCAGGCAACGCTGTATTCTCATTACCCTATACCGCGGCCGGGGTATCTTATGGTACCGACTGATCCCGGTTACAGGAGACACGCCCACGCGCCGCCCTGCCTGCGTTGAGATATAAAATAGTTCGATTGAGATATTTTTTAGTTCGACCCATTCGATTTTATCAAAATTATTATATAGTCAGCGATAGAAAAATAATGATATGGAATATATCATTCAGGCATATCAGAATATCCTGACTATTTTAAGTTCCAGTTCATTACTCAGTTTGTCGTGATTAGGTTCACGATATTGGTTAAGTTTTTTCATTTGCCCGGATGCCTGAACGGTTAAAGGACCGGATTGCTAATCCGTTGTAAATGCTTTTTGCATTTTTCTGGTTCGAATCCAGATCCGGGCGTGTGCCCGTGTGACTAGTTGGTTGGTAAACGGTCCTGAAAACCGTCGCTCTCTTTGAGGGTTGCAGGTTCGAATCCTGTCGCGGGCGTTTGGGCGCGTTGGTGTCCGAACGGTTGAAGGAGCTGCGCTTAGAACGCAGTGCGAAGGCTAAACACTGTAGGTTCAAATCCTACCCAACGCATCCACTAAAATTGAGTGCGTACCGAAGATAGGCCAAACGGGCAGGGTCCAAACCCCTGTGCACTTAGGGCTTCGCAGGTTCGAATCCTGCCGCACTCATTACAGCACCGTGGCAGAATGGTTATGCAACGGACTTAAAATCCGGGCTTTAGGGCATGCGTGTTCGAATCGCGCCGGTGCTATCCTAAAAATGTCATACTTCTCTATATCTATTCTTGATGCTATATACGTGTAAACAGCGTTAATATATTTAATGCCCCAGTTAACTCTGGATGATTTTGCTGTCGGCACGCCACACCTGAACAAGTCCGATCCTTGTCCGGGCGGGAAATGCAGGTTAGGGCCTGCAATCCACTTGCAGAAAGCCGAGACGCAATCTCACGACGCTATTCTTCACGGTCTTGATCGGCAGGTTGGCAACCTGTTTTTCGGGCGTGGACCGTTTGAACCGACAATCGGGGCATGGGACGGGATACCGATAGTTTACGCACCGTCTCACCCGGACCCCCGGGTGTTCAGAGGTGCCGGGATTGCTGAACAGCTTGACCTGATCAATGGGGCGATCATTGGGGAGACCAGCCATTCCCGGATCGAGCTTGCAGGCCATCCCAAACTGATGCTGAAGAAGAACTATACCGCTGAAACCGCCGAACGGCTGTTTAACGAAGGACTGATCACCGAAGAGCAATTGAACCGGTCAAAAGCCGCAATCAACCAGGCGTTAGACTTGTGGCAGTCCGGCAAGTTGTCTCACTCTTCCGGGTTCATCTGTCCTGACGACGGCGTTCAGTTGACCGGCGTAGTGATTCCCAACCACATCCTCGATTTTGAAGAGACGGATATCGACCAGCCGAAAGACCGGATGTCGGTGATCCTGAACAAGCGATCGGAGGGTAACAATGTGATCGATACTGAAACAGACGAAGATGACACCGGCACCGGCACCGATCCCGGTAAGACCAATATCGGGAAGGTCATGTCCGGCAAGAACCAGGGACGGTTGAAGACCATTCTTGACGCTATCACCGATTTCTTCAACGACATTTCCGGCACCGCTGAGACGACAAAGACCAACGCCACCACGCCGTCAGTACCGCCCAACCCGTCAGGGTACAAGGTGGGCGACAACGCGGCGGACTGTAAACTGACAGAATCGCAGTTTGGCGATATGGCGTTTTCCGAGGTCCGGAAACGGTTTGCGTTCGATTCGGGTGGTGAGACGTTCACCGGGTTGAAACTCCCACACCACAGTGTAGACGGCACGCTTCGGCCAAACTGCGTGAGAGCGGCGTTACAGGCTATCGGTGGCGCCCGGTCAGGTTCACCGATGGACCTTGGGGGGAAGAAAGACGCCGTGGTGTCTCACCTTGAGAACCACATGAACGAGATCAAAAAACAATCCGAACCCGGCACGAAACAGAGCAAATTGAACCAGGAGGTCAAAATGACAGACGAAGATGTAACTTCAACGGCAGAGATCGAGACCGTTGACAAGTCCGTTTACGATGCTGCGCTTGCTGAGAAGGACGAAATGATCGCCCAGCTCCAGAAAGAGTTTGCCGATCTGAAAACGGCACAGGAAGAGGCAAAGAAGAACAAAGAGGACGCGAACTGGGCGAAACTGAAAGCCGAAGTTATCCCGAAAGGCTTGGTGAAAGAAGAGGCTGACGAGATGGACCTGCGGAAACTCTCGAAAGAAGACCCGTTAGCGTTCAACCTCAAGATCCAGGAGTATCGGGCGACGGACCAGTTCAAAGAAGAGGGCGAGTCCCACGTGAGCGGCCCGGACAGTGAAGCCCGTGAACAGAAAGAGATCGATATGGTCCTTGAGAAAGACCGTGGCCGGAACATTCCGGGGAGACTCCATTGAGAGGAGAGTGAGATAGAAAATGACCAGCTATGACAGCACAATCGCCGGGTCGTATAAAGGTTCTGGCCCGGTAATCGAATGTATCCTTGACGAAGGGGCGACCACCTACACGGCCACCACCTATACACCTGACGGCCTGACGCACAAGACGTTCACATTCGCGACACCGCTTGAAGAGGGCCAGGTAGTCGCGCTATCCGACGATACCGCCTGCACCTACTCTGCAACTGAAGGCATGCCAGTAGTCGAACGGGCGTCCAACGGTGAAACGCTCGTTATCGGGCAGATCGTGAGCACACCGAAACTTCACAAGTTCGCGTCCGCTACGGATGCAGACTGTGACACTCTTGGAGAACGGTTGACCGGCCACTATTACCGGACGGCACTTGTCGAGTTTCATATCCCCGGCAGGATCGTGAAAGCCCAGATCATGCAGAACGGGAGTAATGCCTGTGTGCCCGGTGTCATGACCACGCTGAACTTCAACATGGCGTCGGCATACACGTCCGGCAACCGTGGATACTACTTCGATGCCGGGGCGTCCAACGGTGTCGGCGGGATACCGCTGCATTACGTAGCGGCAGGAAGCGACGGGAACACCTATTCCGCGTTGGTTCTGCTCACAGGACTATTATACGCCGTCACGGGGGCCTGATGACTTATGCCACTTGAAGGAACTACAGATTTCTACCTGAGACAGGGCACCGCACTCCG
>JBBACV010000163.1:0-3584 GCA_041656835.1 Acholeplasmataceae bacterium
AAGGTTGTTGATTTACCAGCACCGTTTAATCCCAAAAACCCGAAGATTTCTCCGGGTTTAAGGGATAGGTTAATGTTTTTAGCTGCTGGTTTATTAGCACCTTTATAAGTTTTAGTTAAGTTTTTAATTTCTAGCATCTTTTAGTTTCCTTCGTTGAATGCTTCTTCTACTTCAGCTAATAATGTAAACATGTAATAAATAATTTCTTCATAATCTAAACTGCCAATATAAACTAAAGTGTAATATAGTTCTTCAACAGCATCTACGTATGCAACTAATTCTTCTCTACCTGAAGCAAGAATTATAGCTTTTACTTCTTCAAATGATTTACCTATTGTTTCTTCTAATAGCTCATCAGTCACATTTGCACCTAAAGCATAGATGTAGCCTTTCATGCTCACACCGATGAATCTTTCATATCCATCTAATAACTCTGGTGCGGCAAATCCTAATCTAACACCTTCTTTATATTCTAAATAAATATATTCATCGTTATTTAACATTAAATCTTTTACATCTTCTGAACCATTTAAAATAGCACTTTCAAGAGTTAAATCATGAACAATCATATTAACGTCTTCACTAAAATCAATATAAATACTATCAATATGATAATCTAATTCTGAAGCAAATGAAATTCTCACTTTTATTTCTTCTTCATTAATTCCATCTAAATCTAAAACAATTAGCATTTCTTCATTAATGTAAGTCTTAGGATCCATGGTACCTTGTAAAATCCATTCTGATCCATTCCACACTTCTATTCTCATTTGTAATAAACTATCAAACAAGTTTTGAATTGATGCATGGCTTTCAGGATCATTCATAAATGCTTGGTCAATCCACCACAAGTTATCAATTCCATTAATACTTGCTAGAATTGGATATAAAACCCCTAGTGTATTACCAACTTCTCTTGGAGTAACCATTAGTTTTGCATATCTATTATTATTTGTTCTATTAAATGTAGCAACAAAGTAACTAATTAAATCATCGGTTTCACCAACGAATGCCATATCATTATCATTAAATAAGACTTTTCCTAAATGAGAAACTCCATTTTGATCAACAAATGTTATTGGTGATATTCTTTCTTTAATTGTATGAGGATTTCCATTAACATCAAACATTGCATCAATAACACCTTGATTTGCTTCATAATCAATAGCATAAAGTTTAGCACTATTTAGGGCAGTTGTTGAATCTCCTT
Source organism: Acholeplasmataceae bacterium (assembly GCA_041656835.1). Classification (GTDB taxonomy): domain Bacteria; phylum Bacillota_I; class Bacilli_A; order Acholeplasmatales; family Acholeplasmataceae; genus Acholeplasma. The sequence continues at coordinate 1,211 of JBBACV010000163.1, forward strand.
CTTCAATAATTTGAATATAATAAATACCATTTTGATCTTGCATTAATCTTAAAGTTCCAAATGTGGTGCCTTCAACTGCTTTTAACATTGAAAATGATATTGGTTCATGCTCAAAGTGAAGATTTCCATTTTTGTCAGTTGAATAAATGTACGGACTAGATTCATTTTTTATAATAAGTGTAATCGAATATATTATAGTTGTTCCAGCAATTTCTGCAAATATCTTTTGTCCTCTTGATTCTGGTTGTCCTACACCTCCAAGAAGTAAATCACCTTTCACTGTTGCAGAAAAGCTGCCATCGATATTAGTCTTTCCTTGAGATGCTCCTTCCCAAGAAGAACTTAACCCTGTTGAAGATTCTAAACTAAAAATAATTTTAATATTTGCTACATTATCACCTGGGTCACCGCTATTAACCTTTGCTGTAATTTTACTTTTTCCACCCCTATTTACACTAGCAGGGTCTAGAGTCAAGTTTATAGAAACATTATTTGTAAGCCATCTCGCATACACAGTTATTGAATCATTGACTGGAGCATCTTTATCCCACAAATTTTCAAAATTATAATCTTTATACCAACCAATAAATGTAAAACCATCTCTCTCAGGAATTATCTCCTCATTTAAATTAATTTTTTCTGATTTTAAAAACATTTCATTTGGAATAGCCAATCCACCATTAGTTTCAAAACGGATTGTTACTGCATCAACCCATTTCAGATAAATACTAATATCCTCCAAAATTCGCTGATTAGGATTAAATTTATTTTGGTAATTTTCATCATAGTACCAACCATCGAACAAACTTTCTTCATCCTTATAAGGTTTAAAATCATAATCTAAATGAATTGAAGCTCCTTTAGGCAATGTTATTTCAGTAATTTCTTCATTGTTAAAAAGAACTATTCCGCCATTTGTTTCAAATGATAATATGATTTCATCTTTCTTTTCTCCTGCATAAAGTGTGTCAAAAAGAGATTTATTCACTAATGGCGGAATAAATGCAGGATATATTAAATCCTCATCAGTATACAAAGTCATATCATTATCATCGAACCAAGTAGGAAGATTGTATTCTTCTCCATATTTTTGCTTGATTGTTTCGCTTAAATTAGAATCTATATTATCATGAAACTCTATATTATAAAACCATGTCTCTCCATCGTCTTCTATAAAATATTTACCTAATAGGTCATCAAGCAAAATACCATTTGTAGTTTTTAAACTAAAGGTGTATTTTGCAATCGCGCCTACCGGCTCAACGTTATTAATGGTTAGTTTAGTAAATGCTGTTTCTTCAATATCAACTATCCCAATGTCGCTAGTACTAATCTTACCTGCTACAGTACCTTTGACAATTAACGTTCCATCTAAAATAAATTCCGCTGGAGTGCTTAATTTATAGTGATAAACAGGTTGAATACGATAAATCGTTGTTCCACTAGTTGGATATCTTCCTTGTTGTGAATATTCATTTTCATCAAAAACTACAAGTCTAGAATTTTTATTTATAGTTAAAGATGCATCTTCTTTAACAGTTAATTTAGCCCCAGGTAACAATTTTATTCCAGTATTAATCTCAAGATTTGCTCCGTCCTCGACTACAATTTCAAAGTTTCCTGAAAAAGGCATTTCTTTATTTTTTGTATTTACATCTTGACCATTAATACTCATTTCTATGTCATTTATTTTTCCGTCTCCATTAATTGATAAAATATTAACTCCATTAGTTGAATTGTAGTCCTTAGATATATAACCATTAGAAATTGTCAATAAAGCTTTATCAGTTCCACTACCTATTACAAACACTTCTTCTTTAACCCATAATGACATCCAAATAAATAATCTAGCATAATATTTTGCACCTGAGTTTATTCTCAAATTGCTCTCGATATGATGAAAAGAGATTTGATCGAATGGAAAAACATCTTTATAAACAGCTGTAGTGGTTCCTCCACCTCTAAAATCATTTATAGTTAAAATATCGTATATTTTCGCATTTTGTGTCGTATCAATAGTTCCTTCGCCATAAATAAACCCCAATGTGTTTAAGGTTCCATTGATAATTAATTCTGAATCTGCATCCAAGTATAACTGAGAATAATTAGAACCTTCAACGTAACCATGTTGGGATCCATTTCCATTTATTAGAGCATTGACAGTAATCGTTCCGTTAACAGTAATAGACGTCTCTTGTGAAACTTTTAATTCAACAAAACCACCATTTCTATTAATTTTGGTGCCTGTACCACTACTCAAAGTATTATCTAAATCTGTTGAATAATTTGCATCATAAGGTAATAATAAAATTACGTTTTTATCAATTATTCGGTGATTTTCGTCCGAATATATTTTATTTTGAACATATTTACT
>JBBACV010000164.1:0-3563 GCA_041656835.1 Acholeplasmataceae bacterium
GAAGCTTTATATGCCGAATTAAAAGAAACTAATGTGAAAGTTACCTTAGTCTTCCCTGGTGCTGTTAAAACTAATATTGCGAAACACTCATTAAAAGATGCCCCTGATATGGAAAGTGAAGAATCAAACTATAAAATGTTAAGTGCGGAAAAAGCTGCTTCATTAACCATTAAAGCAATCGAAAGTAATAAGTTATATGTTTATTATGGTAGCGACTCTAGATTTATGAATAAGCTATACCGTTTAATGCCTAAAGGAGCTACTAATATGATTGCTAAAAAGATGGGTGGACTTTTAAAATAAAAAAGCGAATAATTCGCTTTTTTACTTTATATAATATCTTTACTTTTTAGAAATAAAATCAATTAAATTAAGGGCCGCTTCTTGTGGTCCTTTTTGTTCATAACCATCAATCGCAAGCTTGGTATAAATAACACCAACTGGAATATTTGTTTTAAATAATTTTTCAAAGTATTCTTTCACTAATGGTTTCGCAATATTTTGTTCCTGATGGGGCCCAAAAGGATTAGCAAAATAAGTTCTAGTCATTCCAACCTCACTAGTTGTTCCTTTAGCTTTTCTCGCCCCATCTTCAAATATATGAGTAATTTCATCAATATTATCAAAAATCTTTAAACCATGATTTTCTTCATCATAGTTATTCGCATATAATAATAAGTCTACTTGATGTTTTTGCATAATAAAATCATAAGTTGATGCGGGTAGGATTACTCTTGCATTAGTTCGGTGGGGGTTTAAAAATACTGCTCGGTCAATTTGTTTATATGCATAGCCTTGTTCTAAATCATCAAGTCTAACAAAGGCTCCGATTTCTGATCCACTACTAACAACAGTTTTATTATTTAAATAAAAATACCCCATATCATCATAAATTGTTTCGATATTAGTAACTTTATCACTGGCTACTAAACGAAGGGATTCAATCGTTTCTGATTTACCTGCTCCGCTATCCCCCATAATACAAATGTTTTTAGTTATTCCATTTTTTAAGCTTACCTTAAACATTGCCCCATGAATTGGTAATTTATGTTCATACATTAATTTCGTATTATAAAGAGTTAAAATCATTTTCTTAACATAACCAAAATAATCATTTTTTAAATTCTTAGAAACAAATCCAATATAAATATCACTGTTTTTATCATAATGATAAGTACCATCATATTCATCTTCATCAATTCCAAATATATATATTAAATCAGGCTTTTTATCTTTAAACTCGCTAAATTCAGCTGATTCAAATAAAGATCCTAAACTTACTGCATACTTTAAAAAACGGTGATGCATATAGACATAAGTTAAATAAGGACCTACCTTTAGAGGTAGGACAACATAATTATTTTTATTAATATTTATTTTTTCTAAGGGATTTTCACTTATTGGTTGAAACATTCCACTTCTAGTATTCATCTTTGAATAAGTCATTAAAGGTGGTCTTAATAATAAGCTTGAGATAAATCCTTGTTCAGGTAATTTAGTATAAGGTGAATCATAAGTCCAAGAATTAGAAACAATTGATATATTAGCTTGAGTTCCTGCTGGAAGCTGTCTTAATAAATTATAAGTACGATTAATTAATTTTTGAGTAATTGTCCGATACAGTTTTAAAACCAAATTAGAAAACATATCAAAACTATTAATTAATCGTTGATTAGTTGATGAATCATCATCTAATCGACCACGATTGAAAAAACCATATCTTTCTAATTTAATCCAATAAGTATATAAATTTTCACTAAATCGATATAAAGAAATTCTATTCTCATCATTATTTAGAAGATCAATACTTTTAGCAACTTCTTTTAAATCCCAGACAAATAAAGCTTTATAAAGTGATAAAAGATCTTCCGCTTTTAAACTTACAATCCATCTAAATTCAGGGTTTCCTTCATTTTTAACTTGTTTAATATATCTTTTTAAGATTAATAAAAAAGGTCTTGAATTTAAGATGTTACTTTCAGAATCACAAGCAATCCGATTAAACTGCAAATAAAACATTTGATTATCTATAAAATATTCTTTCATAATTAATACATCTCCTTATAGTTGTTTTATTATAACATATTTTAAAAAATCTATCTTAATAACCGTAAAATACATCTGATTTATGTTAAAATAAACTAAATAAAGAAGGTGAAATTAATGGATAAACAACAAAAACTAGGCCTTATAAAACAAATTAAAGAACATTTAAAATTTAAAATAGAAAACTTTATTAAGACTAATCATTTAATTAATAATCCTAAAATTATTTTAATTGGTGATTCAATGATTGAATATTTAGATATTTCTAAATATTTATTTAATCACCAATCTATTTTAAATCATGGCATCTCCGGTTTAACCTCCAAAGAATTGTATAATAATTTAGATAGTATTTTAAATGACTTAAAAATATCCCAAATATTTTTAAGTATTGGTGCTAATGATAAAATAGTCGATAATATTGAAATTGATAATACCTTATATTACATTGAATTAATTTTAAAGGAATTAAATAATAAATACCCTAACATTAATAAAACCTTTATTTCATTAACACCAATTATTGCTAAAGATAATAAACTATATAATACCCCTTATTTATTTGGTCGAATAAAAGAGGAAATCATTTATTTAAATAAAAAAATTAAAGCAATAAGTAATTTAAATAATTTTAATTATATTAATGTTTATGATTCTTTATTAGATAAAAATAAAAACTTAAACATTAATTATACAACTGATGGAATTCATTTAAATGATCAAGGTTATCAAATTTATTCGAAAATGATTAATAAAAATATAAAAAGAAGGTAACTATTTATTATGAAAAAGGTTAATTTAAAAGATATTATTAGCTCCCTAGAACAAACAGATGATCAAACTTCGTTTTACTTAAATAAAAATACTTATAAAATAGAAATGACTTTTGAAGATTATTTTACGCTTGTTGATAATTTGTCAGAAGATGATAAATTAGAAGGCCATCCTGATTGGGAAAAGTCTTTAATTAATCTTACAAGAGATATTTTATATGGTAACGATTATATAAGTCTACCAGATAAATATGAAATTAATGAATACGATATGATGAAAAAGTTTTTAAAACATCTACCAGAGTTTTTGTTTGATAGTTTTTATGATGCTCTTCATAAAAAGAGCGCCTTTAGAAATTTCCATAATCTTTTAAATAAACACCATTTAAATGATAAATGGCTTAAATATCGGTATGAAAAATATAAAGATATTGCCATTTACTGGTGTCTGAGTAATAAAATAAAATACATTTATAAGTAAGAAAAGAAAGAAAATAATTTTAATTTATGGCAAAAATTTATGATATTATTAGTGTTTTCGTACATAATACGCAATTGAAAGTCTTTGATTTCGTGCAAAAACAACATTATAATGTTTGTGATTCCGTGAAAAGGCGATGTAATTTAATTAGGTAAGAAGGAGAGGTAAAAATGCTAAAAAAATTATTAAAGAGTTTGATTTATAATACAAACATCATTTTAAAAAATTAAACTCCATAAGTTAACCAATAATCTAAGTGAACC
>JBBACV010000165.1:0-3547 GCA_041656835.1 Acholeplasmataceae bacterium
AAAAAACAACTAATCCGTCTATTTGATATTAATTTATTTTTAAGTATAATATTCCCTTCTGATTCTCTAAACGTGTTTTCCGAATGTTTTCCAATATTAGACATTTTTTCATCCCCTTCCCTTTATTAGTCATTATTATTTCTTAACTATATTGTAGCAAAAAAGACCCTATATTTCTATAAGGTCTCCGTTATTATCAAACATATATTCATCTTTTTTACCGTGTGTTTCTTTGTTGTGATATTTTCGACACAGGCATTCGAGATTATCTAGATTTAGTGATACATTGGAATCATTAACATTATACTCTGTTAATGTTATTTTATGATGTACATCTTCAGCCAAACCACCACATCTATTACACTTATAATTTTCAGTCATCATCTTATATTTTCGTTGCTTTTGCCACGCTGATGATGAGTATAATTTCTTAATGGTCATTCGCTAATCTATTTAGTTTTTCTACCTTATCTAGCCTTTCCCAAGGTAGTGTATCAATATGAACTCCTACATGACCATAAGATGATAACTCATATAAATTTTGATAGTTAATTTCTTCAGTAATTTTCCTTGGTTCAAAGTTAAATACTCGATGAATGATTTCAAGTAATACATCTTCACTAATTATTGATGTTCCAAAGGTATTGATCGAAACACTTATTGGTTCTTTAATACCTATCGCATATGCAATACCTACTTCACATTTAGTTGCTAAGCTTGCTGCAACAATGTTCTTCGCAATGTATCTTGCATAGTAACTCGCACTTCTGTCAACTTTAGAAAAATCTTTACCGCTCCAAGCACCACCACCATGTAGTGCAAGTCCACCATAACTATCACATTGTAACTTACGGCCAGTTAGTCCTGAGTCTGCGTATGATCCACCCTTAACAAATTCTCCAGTAGAATTAATTAATATTTTTGTTTCGCCATTAATTAGTCTACTTGGAATGGTTTCTTTGATTACTTTTAGAATTATCAGTTCATAGATTTCTCTTATGATCTCTGGTTTTATTTGTAGTGAAACAACAACAGCTGTAACTGCTACCGGTATACTCTTATCATACTTAACTGATACTCTACATTTACCGTCTTTGAAAAAGAGTGTTGTTTCTTTCATATTTTAACCATCAATCAAATCTTAGTCAATTTAAGGAAATCCGATATAAATATGCCTTCTGTCATTAACCAAATCATAGACTTTAGTATCCAAAGCATTAACAATTTAACTGGTGAATCCGAAGACAATCTGTCACTGATTTCAAAGAGATTAATATATATTCAATCAAAGAAAGCATTACCAAATTTTATTAAAAGGATTAAATAAATACAAAACCTTGAAGACATTGAGTAGATACGAAATATTATAGACTATGTTAATATTGACAGTGATTATCATTTTCACATTAAACTTTCATTGATCAAAAATGGACACCTTAACACGAATCTCATTTCTTCGTCCATCAGTTTAAAGATAGGAAACGTACATAAGAATGTCAATTATACACTTTATGTATAGGGTTCAATCACTTGTAATGGATTAATTTATGACTCGTCTATTCAATCACTCGACCTATCATGAGAGACACACAAATCTTATGATAGGTTCTTTTTATACAAAAAAATGCCCTACATGGGCATGATTTTTTTAGTTTTGCTTGTTTTATTTTATCTGATACTTTCGTACGTATATTTTTTTTAGTTTGTGTCTTTGTTTGATTCATTGCCTTAACTTTTGCTTGCTTTTCCTGCATTAATTTTTCACGTTCTTTTTTTCTTTTTAATAGTTCTCGTTCTTTAATACGTTTCTTTTCTAATGCAAGTTTTTGAGCAATCTTTTCTTTTTCTGCTTTAAGGCGTTTATTTTGTTGCTGACGATAAAGCCTTACCTCAGTTTGATATTTTTGCGTTAAGTCTTTAATTGCTTGGTTATTTTTAATCCGTTGATTTCGTATCACCTCTTTGGATTTTTGAAGTTCTTGTTTTTCTAAAAGTTTAAGTTCTTTATCCATTTGTTTATGCATGGATTCAATGAGTTCATCATCATGTTTTTGACCAGATCTAATGATACTTTCTAGTGCTTGTTCTTGTAGCACTTCAAGTTGTTTGAGCCATTTTTGTTCTAATGCGAGTGATTCTTGAAATAACTTTTCTTTCACTTGACGAGCTGCTTTGGTGATAAAGTACTTATTTAAAGCTTCTTTATATTTTTTAACAGGGTGTTTATATGTTAAGAGTTTACCAAATACATCATCATCCATATCCAGTTTTAAGTAGGCATTAAATATTTGGTCTGCAATACTATATTGATCAAGTAAGACTTGTTTTAAGTAGTTGGTATTTTCAGGATTGTTGTGGATTTGGATGTTTGCCAGTTCTTTTCTACTTAACAGTTGTCTACCTTTTTCTAAGTGATATTCGCTTGATATAACACTTTCTAGTTCAATCGGTGGTATGGTGACATTTAAGTTTGTTACATACTGACTAATGTCTGGTTTTGTCAGTTCAATGGATTCTAATTGTAATGTTTTTTCTTCAAATATGGAGCGCCCCAAATCGCTATTGACAAACAACGTTGAAAATAGTACCATTAAGCCTTTATCAATTTGTTGTAAGTAATCATGATCAAATGTTTTATCTGATGTTTCTAGTTGTAATTTGTAATCTAATATATTTAACCTATCCAAATACAACCACAATGTATAAGCGTTTCTAAAGTCTGCATTCTTTTGAATCATTTGTGTTTTTAATATCGGTGGTAAAACTTTTTTATAACGACTCATTGTACGCATAAAATCACTATGATACATTCTAGATACAACTTTAAATGCTGCTTGCGTGCGTTCTAGTATTCTACGATTATGCAGATCAATTTCACTGGAATTAAAAGTTTCTTTGGCATTTAACTCAAAATTAAGATTGTAGTTTGCTTGACCAATTTTAAATTCATTTTTAAATGTAAAATGACTCTGTTTAAATCCATGAATGTGTTCATGAATTGCGTCTATGCGTCGATGTAAATAATGGTATAGTCTATCAATTAAAGTCATGATAAATCTATTTTCATAAATACCGTAGTCTATTTCACTAATTGTATTTAATACCTTGGAAGGATAGACTTCATCATCTTCATTAATAGTTGGCTTTTTTATTACTTATATAATTACAAAAGTAAATTTTTAATAGCACTGCAAAGATAACCTACATTTAATTGAATACATAAATAAGTATAAAAGCATTTCACTTAAAGACTGAAACGCTTTATACTTTTACCATCATTAAGAGCGTGAAAAATATTACTTATACAACTGAGATTTGATTTAGATAAAATAATTTCACTTCTTTTTTATTTATTTTAAAATTTCTAATCTAATTGAGTTGTAAAAAATACATTTAATTCTTCTATAACTAATCTACCTTTATTACTACTCCCAGAAGGATTAGATACCTCAACATAAAACCTAAATGTATATGCTGGTTCATTGAATCTGCATGAGATTCCTGTAGGATAATGTTCTAATTTTGATAAATATGGGTATGGAACATC
>JBBACV010000166.1:0-3544 GCA_041656835.1 Acholeplasmataceae bacterium
CTTTCTTTACAATTTATCAAATTTTTGTGTTGGGTGACCTATTTTGATACATTAAAACACCCCTATCAAAATTTACTACACCCCTAGTGTTTTTTACTACACCCCTAAATTGTCAGCTTTGTTAAGCCGTTTTTATTGTAGATTTAAAATTGTGTTTAAAAAATCTAAAATTCTTCTTCTATGTTCTTCTATATTTAAATAATGAATAAACAAACGGACATTAGGATAAAACGATAAATATGTTAATTTTCGATAAATTGGAATCATGTTTAACTCTTCTTTAGATAACTGATAGTTTTTTAAAATATAATCCATTCTCTTTTTTGCGTAGTAATCATTTTATTTAATATTTCTTTAGGAGCCAAATTTAAAATATCGTCATCTGTTAAAAAATACATTGTTTCATTTAAGAATGTGTTAATATTCGTTTCTTTACCATATAAATTAAAATCAATAAGTCCCTCGAATTGATTGTTATGAATCATAATATTAGAAGAATTTAAATCACCTTGAATCGTAGATTGTGGTAATTTTTTACCCTCTTTTTTTATCTTCAATAATAACATCGTTGTTTCATCTTTAATTTTTTCATACAAATCAGAGTGTTTTAGCATATTTAATGCATTGATCAGATCATTAATATTTTCTTCCTTTTCGGTTAACTCTTTATCTAATGGTGCACAATCAATAATACTCCACATTGAGTTTCTAGTTGATAAATATTTATCTTTAAATTTTTCTGTAAACAAACCTAAATGTTCAAAAACTTGTCTGTTAATTTGTTCGCGTATCTTTGATGATTTTACAGACTCTAAAGATTCAAAATCTAAATAGGTCTCAACGTATGAAATTACAGGATTGCTTTTGTAGCTTGTTAAATAAGAAAATTTGTTATGAATTGTTTTTAATATTTTTGGAGTTTTTATGTTAGTGGCCTCATATCTTTTGGACAAGTTATTTATCTCTAAAAGTTCATTTTCAGATACTAAAGATTTTGAAGCTAACTTTATTACATAAGTGTTATCTAAAATAACAACAATTCTTATATCATCAGAAGACCTGGAGTTGTCATGGCAATTAGTTATATTTTAATATTTAAAATTATATTCTTTAGTGATAGCATCTACTAAATTTATTATTTCATTGTCATTTTCTATTTTCATTTTTTCGCTCCATTTTAGATTTATACAACCATTAACTTGATTCTTTGTTTAATAAATTATATCACATTTGGCGAATTAAATGACGTATTAAATGGCGAAATAATTACATATATATATTTACAAATTGTTTTAATTTTAAAATTAAATTCAAACTACCAATAGTCTATTTCAAGATTATTTTTATTGTAAAATAACGAAATCGTTAAATTGTAATGTAATCGTTAAATTGTAGGGTAATCGATAAATTGTAACTGTTATTTTAGTTGATTTATCTTTAATTTAGAAAAAATTGATTAAGAGATAGCTTTCTAGTTAATTTTTCGTTGTTTTTTAACTTTTTTTGACTAAAAATAATAAAAAAAGTCCAATACTTGAAGTATCAGACTAATGCTTTATTAATGTGTTGGGTGACCTATTTTGATACACTAGCGCACCCCTACTAAAATTTGCGCACCCCAGTGTTTTTTCACGCACCCCTAACAAATTTTACGCACCCCTAACAAATTTTACGCACCCCTAAAATAGATAGCTTTGTTAAGCCGTTTTTATAGTGGTAAATCTTTCTTGTTAAAAACTTTCATTCCAATAACAAATGAAGTAATTGTGATTGCTATTAGAATCCCAAACTTCCAAAGATATGCACTTGTTCCATCTACAATAGAACTAACATCAAACAATGTAACTAATGAAACACTATTAAATAAATTTAGAGCTTCCATTCTCATCATAGCAGGAGTTGAATCACTTGCGAACATACCTAATATTGTAAATACTAATGTTAATACTGCAAATCCTCCGCCAAGCGACATAGCATGTTTTGATCTATTAAAGATACATGATGTTAAATAAATAATGCTTCCTAATGTCATTGTTACTAAAAATGAACCTAAGTTAAACAATAATAGTGTTCCTACAGTAACTGGTGTTAATGTTGGTGGCGAAATGTAAAATAAGGCAATTGATATAATTGAAGTCACTAAATATAAGAAAACAGTTGTTGATACAAAGAATACCATTTGTGTAAATGTTATTGTTTTTCTCTTGGTTCCTGTTGATAATATATAAACCATTGAACCAGAATCAACTTGTCCAGAAATTAAATTGACACCAATTATTATTACAAACACAACCGATATTAACAAACCTACTAATTTAAAATACATATTACCTACTGTCATTGTATAAACATCATAATCTTGCATCTCACTCATAGAATCAGCAAGAGAACCAGGCAACCTAACTATTAATGTTTCTGTAACACTTTCACGAAGCCCTAATTTTATTTTATTTACTTCTTCTAAATATTGTTCTTCTGTATCAAAATCTAATGCATTAACTTGTGATAACTCATAATCTAATCTTGATTGGTATATAATTATTGTATTTACAGCTATTTTTTTTATTCCTTCATAATCAAAACCAAAGCTATTATATATTTCTAAATCAATGTTTACTTCTTCTAATGATTCTAATATTTTATCTAAAGCTTCGTCCGAAGATAAATTGCCTGCTAAAAATATGCTGGCGCTATATCTTGAACGGTCATTTCTATACTTGATTCTATCTAACCATTTTATTACATCAAAATAATCTGGCTTAATTTCATCTTCTAACCAAATACTCATCACACTATCTTGATCTAATGACATTATTAAAGAAACAATATCATAATCTAGTGGTGTTGAGCCAACTTCAAAGCCTTCATACATCTCACCAAACATATTATTAGGATTAAGTGCAAACATAGAAACACCCATTAACTCTTGATACTCTAGTGAATCTTCATTGTAACTTGAATCAATACTTTTAATATATAAATCTAAATTATATTGATAAACACCAACTGCATGCATATAAGCATTTTGAATATATAGCGGTGTAGGTTCTTGGAACTTATTATCTTTTATTTGTTCTAAATAATTTTCAAAAAACGCATTATCGAAATGCCCTAAGTTTTCGTATGTAATACTGTGATAATTTAGAGCTGTATTTTGATATTCAGATTCTAATGTGTCTTTAACAAATGTTTCAGTAAACGAGGATGTCAGAGAACCAATCCCATCGCCTCCTGACATTAACATAATTATTGTTAAAATAAATCCTGAAACAACAGCTATCGCTAGCCATTGTATCCAGTTTGCTTTCCATGATTGTTTATATAATGCTTTACTAAACATTGTTATTTTCCTCCCTAATTCCGGCTACTTTTTTAAAGTGTCTTTCTAATGTGTATTTTATTTCAGAGATAAATTTTAATTTAAAAGTTTTTAAATCATTCATCAATTCTCCTACTTTTCCTCGTTCAATTAGAATAGTGACTTGACTATAGATTTCTTGATCTCTAATGACTTCATAATTCAACTTCTTAAATGATTCATAAT
>JBBACV010000167.1:0-3496 GCA_041656835.1 Acholeplasmataceae bacterium
ATCATTACTATTTAAATCAACCATTTTAATGGCTTCATCTAAAACATCTTGAATCATTAACATTGATCCTACATTAGCAAGTGTTGCCAATATCATAAAGAGTAAAACTAAGATTATCTTATATTTATTTTCTTTAAATATTAGTTTTAATAATCTTTTAAAAGTACCTTTTTTAGCTTTTCCAACTTTTACGTTTCTATTCATCTTCACTTACCTCTTTTGATTTAACTTGGGTATCATATATTTCTTTATAAGTTTTATTTTCTTTATATAAAGAATTATGGTTACCAATGCTGTTAATTCCTTTATCATCTAAAATAATAATAACATCAGCATTTTCAATTGATGATAGTCTTTGTGAGACAACCACTTTAGTCATATCCTTATTTTCATCATTAATGGCTTCTTTCAATTTAGCATCTGTTTTAGTATCAACTGCACTTGTCGAATCATCTAAAATCAAAATCTTAGGATTTGCAATTAATGCTCTAGCAATTGTTAGTCTTTGTCGTTGTCCGCCAGAGAAGTTAACACCACCTTGTTCGACATAAGAATCTAAACCAGACTTATGTTCCATAATAAAGTCATAAGCTTGAGCTTTTTTTAATGCGTTAATAATTTCATCATCACTTGCATCTTTTTTACCCCATTTTATATTATCTCTAATTGTTCCACTAAATAAAACATTTTTTTGTAAAACTAAAATTACTTCTTTTCTTAAACTTGATAGGCTGTAATCTCTAATATCATTCCCACCAACTAAAATAGCGCCATCACTGACATCATATAATCTCGATAGTAGTTGTACTAAAGTAGATTTTCCGGTTCCTGTTGCCCCAAAAATACCAACAAAAGATCCGGAATCAATTTTTAAATTTAAATTTTTAAAAATATAGTTATCTTTACTATTTTTATATTTAAAAGAAACATCTTTAAACTCAAAAGACCCATCTTTAATTATTTCAATTGGATTAGAATTTTCTACTAAAGTAGGTATTTCATCTAATACTTCATTAATTCTTCTAACTGATGCTCTTGAAATAACTAACATTAAAAATACTTGTGAAATCATCATCAAACTAAACAATATTTGATTAATATAAGTAATTGTATTAGCAAACTCGCCTTCGGTTAGATTGCCACCAACAAATAATTTAGAACCAAACCAACCAATTAAAACAAAACTTAAGCCAATCGAAAATTGCATTAAAGGATTATTTAAGATTGCCCATTTTTCGGCTCTAATCGCATTTTCACGGACGTTAATGGTTGCATCAGTAAATTTATCAACTTCATAATCTTCTCTTACAAATGATTTAACTGTTCTAATTCCAATTAGGCTTTCTTTAATCGTTAAATTAAGAGTATCGATTTTTTCAAACATTTTTATAAAATGTTTATAAGCTCCTTTTAAAATAAAAAATAAACCTATTAATAATACCGGAATAATTCCAATAAAAACAAATGTTAAACTAGGAGCAAACAAGGCAATACTTACAATTGAAAATATTAAAAGACCCGGCGCCCTAAAAACAACTCTTAAAATCATATTAGCTGACATTTGAATCATATTAACATCCATAGTCATTCTAGTGATTAAACTTGATGTTTTAAAGTTATCAATATTATCAAAAGAATACTCTTGAATTTTTTTAAATTGAGCCTCTCTTAAATTATGGCCAAATTCAGTTGATACATTGGCTGATGTTTTAGTTGCTAATATCCCAAATATTAAAGCGATTCCTGCAAATATAATCATATTTAGTCCGTATTTCATAATAAGGTCTTGATTATTAGTTTTAACACCTAAGTCAATTAATTTCCCCATATTAATAGGAATTAATATTTCAAAAAAAGCTTCACCAATAATGAGAATTGGCGTTAGAATTAAATCTCTTTTTACAGTGTTAAAATATTTAAATAATTTTCTCATCTAATTTAATTCCTCCATTTGATCTATCCAATTATTTATTTTATTAAAAATAATTAATAAATTATTTTTTTCTTCATCATTTAATAAATTATCTAAATTAGTTTCAAAACTTAAAATAGTTTTAAAAGCCTCTTCCGCTTTATCTTTACCTAAATTGGTTAATTTAATAAACTTCTTCCTCTTATCCTTAGTTGAATCAATTCTTTCAATTAAATCTAAATTGATTAACCCGTCTAATAATCCCGTGACTGTTCCCGCTCTAATTTGAAAATGATTTTCGATATCTTTTTGATAAGTTTTTTCATTTTTTCTTAAAAAAAGGAATCGTAAGATTCGTGCTTGTCCTAAATATATACCTGTTTTTTGGTGGTTTTTATCTAAGTATCTTTTTAATTTATTTGTTGTAATAAAAAAGTTTTTTCCAATAAAATGATTGTTCATATTTTCTCCTTTAGTTAGGTTCCTAACTATTATAAAATAATCGTTTTATAAAGTAAAGAATTATGCAAAATAAAAAAGACCAAGAATTTTTCTTAGTCTAATTATGTAAATTTAAAGATATTTAATTATTTTATAATAATATTTTCTTGGCTGTTTTTAGCTTTATACATTGAAAAATCAGCAGACTTAATTAATTCTTCGTAATCATTAAATTGATTTTTATCATGTTTAAAATCATGATAACTAATTCCAATGCTTAATGTCGGCGTATATTCCTTTAATTCATTCTTTTTAATTGATAGAGTAGCATCAATTAATTTTTGACATAACTCAGTTGTTTCAGTTTTATTACTAGGGGTTCCTGAAATAATAAACTCATCGCCACCAAATCTACCAAAGACATAATTAAATGGACTAAATATTTCATATATCTTTTGGGCCACTAAGACCAAAACATCGTTACCCATTAAATGACCAAATTTATCATTTATTATTTTAAAGTTATTTAAATCAATCATTATAACACTAAATTTAGTTTGGTTTTCTTTTGCAAGTTCAAATCTTTTCTTGATTTTACCTAAAGTATAAACTTGGTTATAAACTTTTGTTAAGCCATCATAGTTAGCTAAGTATTCTAAGTTTTTCTTAAGTAATATTTCTTGGGTATTTTCATTAATAATATATATCAATCCAGATGATGGATTATTATAATCAATATATGAAACTTTAACTTCAAAATAGATTTCTTCATTATTTTGATTAATACTAAAATTAAAATCTTCTTTGGGATTATCGTTTATAATTTTAGCTTCAGGGATATTAACTATTTTTTTACCAATTAAACTATTATCAATCCAATTAAAAATATTTTTAGACGCTTGATTAAAATGAAGAACTCTACCATTTCCATCAATGATAATGACTCCTTCTTTAAATTTAGTAAAAATATTTTTATTAATTTCGTTAATATCAAATATACGGCAATAAAAGATTGCAATTATAAAGATAAAGGCTTGAATTAAAAATCCAAGTGGTGCGATATCAACTGCACTAGGCATAATTCTAAATTGATAAATAATTAATAAAATTAAATGAAAAATTTAAGAAACTATTAGTGCATTT
>JBBACV010000168.1:0-3491 GCA_041656835.1 Acholeplasmataceae bacterium
ATTGGACAACGGGTTTATCTTTGATGATGAAAATATTGACATTGCAGTCGATAAATATAAAAATAAAGACTGGATTAGAAAAAAGAATTGGTATCCTGATTATAAAAAACTTGAGAAGTGTAAAGCAATTTTCTATTGTCAAAAAGAAAATATAGATTGGAATAATAATTTATCAAAAAAATATATAGTATTTTTAACAGTTTTCTCTATAATATTGTTTATCGTTATTATGATGAATTTTATAATTTCAGACAATTCAATTTCTCAAATAATTGCTATTTCTATTACTGCTCTACCAATGATAACTTATTGTTATTCTGGCTTCGCAAAAATTAGAAACGATAATAAAACATTGATTTTAATTAAGAATTATTCAGATAAAATTGAGACCTTAATATCAGATAATAATACAGTGGATATAAAAATGCTTGAGAATCTGCAATGGATGATTTTCTTTTATAGAGCGAGCAAATATTTAATACCGGATTGGTTTGATAAAATCTTCTATAAAAAAATAGAAAATTATGAATTAAAAAAAGCATCAAAAAGACGCAGACAACATAGATAGGTTTTTATGTTACCTACATATTTAATTAATAATACATTTGGTAAGTAATAATAGTAATGAGATTAATCATGAAAAAATGGTAAAAAGGTAGTTTGCTTTTTAGCGACTACTTTTATTTTTTTATAAAACAAATATTCTGTTACAATGTTCATTTACAGTAAAAACTAAAACTTTGAGGAGGTGATGTCAAATGAGGGTAATAAACTGTTTGTGTACTAACAAATAATAGGAGGTAAAATAAATGTTAAGTATACAACAATACAAGAAGCTTCAAGAGTATAAGGAACTAGGGTTATCCAAAGTCAAAGTATCTGAAAAGTTGAATCTATCATATAAAACGATTTGTAACTGGTGGGATAAAGATCAAGCATTCTTTAATGCCTTTCAAAAGAATCATGAGTATGTCTTAGATAACTATAGACAATACATCATTGAGACATTAAAAATCAGTCCTCAAATAAACAATACTGTTTTATATAAAAGGATTAAAGATGACTTTTCTGAATTTGATGTCCAAAGTTCATCGTTCTTCAAGTATGTAAAAGAAGTAAGAAAACAAACAGGTTTAATTAAACCTAAACGAAAGTTTCAAATCAGAGAAGTAACTGAACCAGGCTATGAAGCTCAGGTCGATTTTGGTCAGTATGTCATGAGAACAGAGTATAAAAAGAATGTGAGAGTCTATTTCTTTTGTATGACTTTATCATTTTCAAGAATGAAGTTTGCTTACTTTTCGGCTGATCCATGTTTATGATATCAAGAAAACCATTGATGCTCATATTGCAGGGTTTAAGTATTTTGGTGGAAGACCTCAAATGATTGTCTATGACCAAGATAAAACAATGGTGGTTTCTGAAAACTTAGGTGAAGTGATATTTGTTAAAGAGTTTGAAGATTTCATTAAAGAGACAGGGTTTACAATTTATCTATGTAAAGGGTATGACCCATCAACCAAAGGTAAGATTGAAAAGACAGTAGACTACATCAAACACCAATTTTTAGATGGCAGAATCTATTATGGGATTGACAGGCTTACTCAAGAGTTTATAGGATGGTTAGATAGAGATGGTAATGGTATGATTCATGAAATCACTAAAAAACCACCAAGAGAGTTATTTAAGAAAGAATATCCAAAACTTCAAAAGTATGTGGAAAAGAAAAACGATGAGATTGTCATTCATACCGTATATCACGATACAGTTGAATATAGAGATAATCTATATAAGCTACCAAGTGAAAGTGTAAATGAAGGTGATAAGATTAGAATTGAACGATACGATGATCAGTTAATTTTCTATCATGCAGGAACGAATGAATTACTTTGTAAACATACGTTATTACTGGGTAAAGGTAATGTTGTTACATTAAATGTTGAAGTTCATGATGAGGCAACGATTGAAGAGGTATTACTGGATGAATATAAAGATTATGAAATATCAAGTATCTTCTTTAAAAAACTAAGAGAACAAAAACCAAGATATGTTTATCCACAGTGCAGAAAGATTGGAAGTTTAAAGAAACATTATGCAAAAGAGATTATTGCAGATGGCATGTGTTATTGTGTAGAAGTGGATATTTGTAGTGCATTTGAACTGTGTTCATGGTTAGTCTATAAAATGGGTGAGACACTTGCTAAAAGGGTATTACCACCACATACAATTAAACACTATAAAATAAGAGCTGAAGAAATTAGAAAGGAGTTAAATGATGGCGGATATTAAAGTGATTCAAGATCTAGCTAGAATCTTAAACTTACAAAATATTGCAAGTGGTGTCATTGATTTAAATGATGAAACCATTTCTAATAAAGAGTATTTGTATAAGGTATTACTAGAAGAAGTAAACATTAGAAAAAAGAATAAGTTAAAAGACTTAAAACACATGCCAAGATTAAAACCACTTGCCTTTGATGAATTAAGAATATCAGATGGTCTCAAGTGGCAGTTATCTAGAATCAAAGAAATGGATTTTAATGAAATAAGAGAAAACATCATTATTGTTGGGGACTGTTCAACAGGGAAAACTTCACTTGCGACTACGATTGGTAATTGTGCTATAGAAAAAGGTACGAAAGTGGTTTATGTGACACAAGAAGAATTATTAGTTGAATCCAAGATAAAGAAAAAAAACCTGGAATAATATCTTAATCGCTGATGTAGTGATTGTTGATGATATGTTTTATCTAACACCATCAGAAGAAGAATTGTTTCAAGTTTATAAGTTATTAATGTTCTTACAAGAAACAAGAAGTATTATTTTAGTTACGAATAGACCACTCTCAAGTTGGAAGAACATGAAGATAGATACGCATATTGTAGAGACACTTGCGAAAAGACTCATGCAAGATGCACAAATCATATCGCTTTAAATAGATAGTAGTTTCATCTGTTGGCTCAAAAACTATCTAATCATTTGAACCAAGCGATGAGGTTATTATCCCCTTTGGGTGATACAAGTTACTACGAACGAATCTAGGTAAATTGCTTAGAATTTAGAAAAACAGGCTAATAAAACTAGTATTTAGGGGTAGGGGGGTCTAAATCTCTACAGGAAAAGACCTACCACCGAGCCTGGGGTTTCGTGCGAATTTTTTTCATTTCAAATGGTGAATAATAAAAGAAGCTAGTTATAATGCATAGCTTCTTTTTATATTTATATTAAAAACTTTCGTAGCCATTAATTGCAATTTCTAGTTTTCCAGTATTTGGATCTATGACCAAACCATGAACTATTGTATCTTTAGGTACTAAAGGATGATTTTTAATTGCATTGACACTTTCTTTAATTGATTCCTCCACGGAATTAAATCCTTGTAGCCATTTCTCAATATCAATACCTGCATTTATTAAGATATCAATTGTTTCTTCTGTAATACCCTTTTTATATGCTTTATTAAGTAATTCTTTCGAATTTAAATTACTCA
>JBBACV010000169.1:0-3491 GCA_041656835.1 Acholeplasmataceae bacterium
CCGAAGCAACGGTATTTAATAGAGTGCTTTTCCCATTCGCACCACTCCCATGACAAAGGAAAATCGCCCTTTCTCCAATATCGGCCGTTAAGGAATAACCCAAACCCCTTTGAACAAATTTAATCAGGTTGTCGTTTTTATCAAAAATCGTATCCAGAAATTGAACCCACAGGGGGCATATCGCATCCGGCAGATACTCGCATCCCATAGCCTTGGTACATCGGTCTTCCCGCTTATGCTCGCGGAATGTGAAGGTATCAAGCTCGAGGGTGCCGTTCGGGAAGTTTATGAGGTTCGGGTCTGCATCCAGATCGGCAGGCAATACCGGGACTTCGCTCTGTGTTAGGGCCACCATCGCGTTTATTCGTGAGTGCGATTGTGAAGTGCCCGCCCATTTATAGAGGTCACTCGACCCGCCTGCCGCGTGTGCTTCGTCACCGATCCGCATGGCGGTATCTTTTGCCAACCTCATGATCTTCCCGGTATCATCGGGTTTCCATCTGGTGCCGTCCCAGACCAGCCACTTTCTCCAGGGATGACAGTATTTCAGGTCACACCCATACCGAGCGACCAGGCGGGCGGCGTTCCCCATCTCGGTGAGCGGATACTCCAGGCAGATCAGATCAATATCATCGTCTTCCTTGCACAGCCCGGGCTGTTCATTCCGTATCTCAAAGGCTCGCGCTGGTTTCTGGGGCTTTGATCGCACCGTATACCCCGGCTGCCCCATCGCCCGCAGTTCGCGCCATCTGTTCTCATTCCCGCAGGAGTTATGATGGCACTTTGCATACACAGCACCACCGGCAGCCTGTCCCAAAAAAGCGCCGTCCTGGTGTGCACCATTGCAGAACGGGCACGGGTCGAGCAGATAGAACGATCGCTGTCCGGTCTTGGTTTTTGGTATGACCTTACAGGGGAGGTTATGCCCGTACTTATCAAGCCAGGCGGCCAGGTCAAAGTCTCCGCTGCCGTTGCCGCCGCTGGTCCTGGTGGGTGCCGGTTGGGGTCGGGGGTTGCCTTCGATGACCAACCCTTCCAGGAGCACCCGGGATACTACCTTTATTGGATCTGGTTTGGAGAGGATCCGGGCCCGGCGGTGTGGGCGGCCCTGCGTGTCTTCGCCTTTCCGGGCGGTGGTGCCGTATACCTTCCATATCCGGGCGGCGTTGAAGTTTTTTGTATCCACCGACACGGCAGCATCGCTGAATCGGGCAGCCAGCACTTCCAGGCACCCTTTCACCAGCTCGCGGGCGGGTTCGTCGTTGGGGAGATCCACCCTGTATAGGACGTGATAACCATTCCCGGAGTCTCCCACCACCGCCCCGGGCCATCCGTGGTCATCCAAGAACGTTATTATTTCCTGCGCTTTCTTGTGTGCTGCCGCCTTCTCTACATCATTCGATGAGATACCCGAAGGCCGGACGGGGTCCAAATCGATAGGCAACCACCGGCGGCGGGTGGTGTCCGCGTCGCTGGTCGTGGCATCACCCCGGATTTTTACAACCCGCGACCGCCGGGCAGTCAGCGCGGGAGCGACGGGATTTAGTGTGACATAGATCCCAGAGACGTCTGCAGTATCGAGGATCTCAACCTGCCGGGCTGCCTCATCGATGTCTAGAAGGTATCCCGAATAGATCGCACCATCCCGGCCCATCGCTCTGATCTCAAATACCTGGTCGTTATCACAGATGGTGGCGAGAGACCGCCGGATCTCATGCCATCTCCCGGATGGTGCCGGGGCTGCTGCCGTCATTGAACTACTTCCCAAAAACATTCCTCCGTCTGATACAGTCCGCACACCGTGGAATCAGTGAAACACAGACCCCGTGAGCATCCTCGCACCTTCCCGCGTTTCACCGCGTCCGCTATACTCTCGAAAGAATCCAGGCGGTATACCTCGCGGACTGCCAGGACCTGCTCGTGTGTGAGCCTTCCCGGGTCCCAATCGACGCCCTCGAGGAGTGCGTACGCCTCGTTCCTGGTCGTGGGGATCATACCGGCACCTTTGTATAGACCGGCCGGGGAGTGCTCGCAAAACTCAGCACATAAGAGACGCCATCCTCACCGATTAACGGCGTTAACTTACCGATCGTCCATTCCTGCAACCGTGGCGGAAGTGACGCGAGGGTGTCGGCGGCGTCCGTCCATTGCCCGGGCGTCTGAATGTCACCATCCCGGACACGCTCAATCAACCGGACGGCGGCGAAACCTGGGTTTCGATAAAACCGGGTCAATGGTTCTCACTCCTTGGACGGTTCAACCACAATAAAAACCTCTCCGGGTCGGGTCTCAATCAGATGTTTGGCGTATGCCTGTTCAATAGGGGGCAAATGCTCGATATCTTCCCATGTGACGCGGAGGGGCAAACTATAATTTGCTTCGCTGGCAATATTCATTTGGTTGCTCCTTGTGTGGTGTGATCATTCCCCGCTGCTGTGGCCTGCAAGCTCAGACGGGGAATTAACTCCTAATTGTTCGCAAATCATCTTTTCGACAACCCGGGACCGCGGAATGTCCCCCCTGATCCGGTCGAGCGCATCAACGACAACCGGATCCAGATTAAAACCTGTAAAGACTCGACTCATTTTTTCATCTCATCGGGCCACATACTCAATATAAGGTTATGGCATATCCTATGTATGCCCGTACAAAAATAAATGTTGTCAATGTGCGTATGTGAAACGTCCCGATTCCGAAACGGAGCGGTATATACACATTATACACCTGATAAGTTTGGGTTTCAGGTGTGGGAAAAAGTTATAATTTCTTCAGTGCTTCAACAAGCCCCTCAGGATCTTCCTTTGCCAGTTTCCTGAGCACGTCCAGCATCGTATCGTTTTTATTGGTTGCTTCTTCTGTGAGTGGTCTTCGGCATTTTCCACAGAATTGCATAGATGAAGGGTTCACAGTTCCACAGGCCACACAATACAGGCTATCAGGTTTCTTTAATGGAGTGCTCTTCTTTGCCATCCCATGTATTGCCAGGATGTCCTCTTCGATCTCGTCGTCAGTGACGTGGTAATATCGTTTAAGCATCTGCGAAGGTCCACCATGTGAGATCCGTTCCACCTTCTTTTCAGGCAGCCCGTAATTGATCAGGTTCGTAATTGCTGTATGCCGGAATTGGTAGGGGTGCCGGTAATTTTCCACACCGGCCCGATCAGCGATAATCTTAAGCTGTGCACGAAGTGAATCGTCAGTGATAGACGCATACACAAGCGTTCCATCTTCTCGCCTCTTCCTATGAAGACCAGGGAAGACAATAGCATCATCGACCATAGGATAGGGTGCGACTTCAAACCAGGTCTTCATATATCCGGCTGACAGGGGCGCCGGGATCTTTCGCTGCCTTGTGGTCTTCTCACGAACCCATAGCACCATCCCGGAATCGGTGAAGATAACATCCCTGGCACGGAGGCGCCCGATCTCCACAGGTCTGAGCCCTGCCTCATACATCACCGATATGATCGCCTGGTCCCGTGGTGATTGGC
>JBBACV010000170.1:0-3480 GCA_041656835.1 Acholeplasmataceae bacterium
ACCCATAAGGATTTATTTATAAATCACATTAAACTGTTTATTGATTATTTCAAAATAAAAGGCTAAAAATAGCCTTTTATTTTTTTTATTTAATATTAATTAAATATTCCCCCATACGATGGTTCATCGACAACTTCATACTCTAAGAGAGCACCAGCTGATGGAAGAGTTGGTCTTGTTGCATTAAAATCAACTATAAACCCAAACCTTTCAACAAATAAGCTTAAATGAAGTGATTGAAAATCAATTCTATCTTCATCGCTTTGATCAATTTCTAAATCTAAATTGTTAATTGTTAATTTTGCATCAAAACTAACTTTAGAGAATCGGTTGTTTTTAACATATATATTGAAATCGAAATCCATTTTTTTAATGCTATCTTTTATGTTTTGAACCATTTCTTCAAATTGATAGAAATCATCGTCATTAAAATTAAAGATAAAAACAATTTGGTCAGCAATTAAATCAATATAATTGTGAACCATACTTGTTTTTAGTGATAAATTTATAATATGTTCATTACCTTTTTTATAAACTTTAACCAAATCGTTCAATTCACTCAATTCATCAAATTCATCTAAATCTGGCATTTCATCATCAAAACTACCGAATATATCAAGAACTTCATCTAAAGAACTTTTAAATTCCTGATATTCTTCAAGTTTAAAAATATTTTCTACCTTTTCTTTAATATTATCGAATGTTTCATCTAAACTATCATCACCATTTTCGGTTACTTTCATTAGACCATTTAAATTAAAATAAGCGTCATTTTCTAATACAAAGAAAAGGCTATCATCTAATATAAACTCCATTGTATAATTGTCAGTATTTGTCTCTGTATCTTCTAAGGAATCACGTACTTCGCTCGACTCTTCAGTTGTACCATCAATACTTAATTTATCAATTGCACCATAAATTAAAAAATCATTTAGGTTTTCCTTAATATCAACAAAGACACTTTTATCATAATCAAAATTAAGAGTAGCACTTGAATCTTCATTTATATAATAGCTATATCCCTCACCAAAATCATTGCCATATTCTGAATAAGAAGTATAATCAACGTTGCCTTTTAAATATTGGTTAATTGAAAATCCACTTCCGTATACATTATCTAAATCTAAATTAGATAAAAAGTCAAACTTTTCACCTAGTGTTAATTCCATTTCATCAAAATCCTCAATATTTGGTAATTCTTGATTACTATCCTTATCTTCACAGGCAGTTAATACAACTATAAAGGATATCATCAGTATTAACAATATTTTTCTCATTAAAAATCTCCTTTTTATATTTTTTTAAAATAAGTTTATTATAAAAGATTAAAATGTAGTATAATCGACTTAAATTAATATGTACTCATATTATACAATAAACTAAGGGAATTAGATATGCTAATATTTAAAAATCTTAATAAAAGTTATCAAAATCAAGTAATTTATCAAAACTTTAATTTAAATCTTCCAAATCAAGGTTTAATCGGACTATTCGGTAAATCAGGGAGCGGTAAATCGACACTCCTTAACCTAATCGGCGGATTAGATAAGCCAGATAGTGGCGAGATCTTTTTTAATGATACCGAATTAACTTCTCTAAATAAAAAAGATAAATCTAACTTTATTAGAAATAATATCGGCTTTATCTTTCAAGATTATCAGTTAATCGATAATAAAACCGTTTATGAAAACATTAAAATGGGATTATCATTTTCAGGATATTTAAATCAAGATGTTAATTTAAAGATTAAAGAAATAGCCAAATCTTTAAACATAAAGCATCTTTTAAATAAGACCCCTAACAAACTATCAGGTGGTGAAAAACAAAGAGTTTCGGTTGCTCGTGCTTTAGTTAAGGATCCTGAGATTATCTTAGCTGATGAACCTACTGGTGCAATCGATTTAAAAGAGGCTAACAATTTAATGGAAATTTTGAAAGACATTTCAAAAGATAAGTTAGTTATTATCGCATCTCATGATATA
This sequence comes from Acholeplasmataceae bacterium, assembly GCA_041656835.1. GTDB lineage: Bacteria > Bacillota_I > Bacilli_A > Acholeplasmatales > Acholeplasmataceae > Acholeplasma. Next base: position 1,983 of record JBBACV010000170.1, read on the forward strand.
TCTCTTTTAAATAATTATTGTAATATATTGTATTCCCTTGATAGTCTGGCTTTTAAAAAAGAAGATAAAATAAAATCACATATAAAAACCCTTAACTTAGATAAAAGAAAAATCAAATTTAAAACTCTTTTTAATTATTCTTTTAAAAACTTAATAGGTCATTATTTAAGATCGTTATTATTACTATTAACCCTCGTTATTTCATTAGTAGGCATTAGTAGTAGTTATCATTTTAATAATGCCCTTAATCTTTATATAAATGAAAACGATCAAAACATCACTAAAATCTTTCCAATTGAAATAGATACCTTATCTTTATCTCTTGATGTTGATAATACTAACTATGACTATTTACCTAGTTATGATTATGTAATCCCTGGAAGAATTCAAAGTTTATTTTATTATTTAAATAAACTAGACTTAAATTTTTATGAATATATTAATCAAATGAATATTGATGATCTTGACCAAATAACTTATATTTTCGATTTAAAATATAACTTCTTCAAACAAAATAACGGTGAATTCAGCAAGTATAATCTAAAAATCGAACCCTTAAGTAAAAGTGATGATTTATTATTAGAAGAGTATGATATTTTATATCAAAATGATAATAATGGCGATATTAATTTAACTTTAATCTTAGATAAATACAATCGAATTAATTATCAGGTTTTAGAAGAACTAGGGATTGATTTAGATAATACTCCATTTGATACTTTTAACAATTTAGAGCTTTATTACTTTGAAAATAATTATTTATATGAAAAAAATAATGACGATTCATTTTCTTTAAAAAACTTTCAAACCCTAAATACTAACAACTCAAAAAAAGTAGTAATTAATAGAATCGTTAGGCAAAAAGAATCTTTCGAATTATACAGTTTACATCCCGGACTATATCTATCAAATCAAGATTATTTAAATATATATTTTGAAAATTTAAACAGTGAAATTGTTACCGAACAGCTTACATCTAATCAAAACCTTTTTTCAGGAAATTCATTTAATGACGAAAATGAAAAAGATAATTTACTTAAAAGTTTAGGATATTTTTATTATCCAAACTCGTACCGAATCTCAACTAAAACTAAAGATGCTAAAAAATTAGTTTTAGAGTATATTAAAAATTATCCTAATGATGAAGTCATTCCTCTTGATAAAGGAGAATTGGGTTTACAAGCCGCTAAAAGCGCTTTTGATTTATTTTCTTTGTTAGGTAATGGATTTATAATTATAAGTTTAATTAGTGGAATTTTTATTATTATCCTTTCAACTTACCTTTCAATTATTGAAAAGGTAAGGGAGTTGGGTATTTTAAAAACTCTAGGCGCTAATAGTTTAAATATTTCATTAATTTTTACTCTAGAATTATTTATTATTAGTATTATCGCTAGTGTCATTTCTTTTGTCACTACTTCGCTTTTAATTCCTTTATTTAATAATATTATAATCCAAGAATTAAAAGCGCCTCATATCTTTAATTTTCAAATTAATT
>JBBACV010000171.1:0-3477 GCA_041656835.1 Acholeplasmataceae bacterium
TTCATGTACGGTGGGTACTGTTTCCCGATCAGTAACAGTTTGGTGTTAGGTACAAACTCTAACAGCTCTCTAAGTATCTGCAAACTTTTGAGCTGGTTCTTGAACGGTTGCATCTCGGCTATGTGCGCGATCACGAACTGATGAGTGTAATGCGGATCTCGTGGAGGTGTCCTTGACCAGAACGTGTAATCTACACCGTACGGCACGACATGGGGATCGACACCGTACACCTCTTCAAACCGTTTGCGGTTGGCTTCGTCAGCGACTATACACGCCTGGACACCTTTCTTTATCCTTCTCTTCTCGTAAGGAACCATTACACGAGATATGACTTTGTGACGTAACGTCTTGTCACGCATGATATAGAACTGTGGTTCGAAACAGTACCAAGCGGTAGGCACGTCAGTGTAAGACGCCCAGATGTAAGACGGGAACGAGAACGCGAGTATGTTGTCATATTGTTTACACCTCTTCCTGAAGTCGATGTAATGCGACACGTTCTCCGGGTGACAGTAGTTCCCTTCTGACATTAACAGATCGTACGGTAACGCTTTCAGTACCTCGTTACCACCTTTACCTAACTCCGAGGTGACTATGAGAGTCTTCATTTCGATCTTTCGTATAACGGACAGTCCACACATACCGGAGGTAGTTTGCTGTCCCTGAGATCCTTACGCAACTTCTTAAAAGTAGTCTTCCAGAGCGTTTTGAACGGTGTCTCGAATATGTTACCGAGCGAGGTCTTTCTTTGATAAGCTCTATCGAACTGTAGGTTTTGTACACAACAGGGTATGACTGTTCCATCAGCGAAAATAAAAGGCATAGCCCATTCGATACAGTCTGACATTGGCGGTTTCTCGATCCACGTATTCTGACCCCATTTAAGTGTAACACCCCTGTTGAACGCATATTCTGATACTTTGTCGATCTCGTCTTCCGTACATTCATACTTTACCTCTTCGGCTTGAGGAAACTTGTTCCAGTGAAGTATTCTCGTGAACTGGATACCAACAGGGTACCCGTCAGCAAGTTCTTTCGCCAAGTCGATGAACGGTATCATCTCGTCTTTGTTCAGCGTAGTGATGATGAAATGGAGTAACAGTTCCGGTCCCGTTCCAGTTTCAGAAACCTTTTGTTTCGCTAACTGAAACAGTTTCTTCGTATGGGTTATCGACTTGTTCCAGTTACCGTTTCGACGGATCTTGTTGTACGTCTCTTCAGTAGCCGCGTCTAAACTGACGAGTATCGTGTCTACACCGACATCTATCAGGAACTCCGTGTTGTCGAAGAACATCAGATCGTATATCTCGATCGCCATGTTCCGTTCTTTACAGAGCGCAACCATCGCCCGGAAGTCCTTGTTCAGGAACGCTTCACCGATACCTGTCAGACCGATCCATTTGAGTTTCGGGAACTGGTCGATGATACTTTTGAACTGTTTGTATGTCATGTCCCGGTCAGGCTCGTCCCAATACGACGACTCGCACATAACACAGTTGAAAGGACACCGATGTCTCGTAACGACTTCAACTTCGATGAACGGAGGGTATAGCGGACACAAATTGTAAAGACGACGAAGTTTTTTAGACGATCGGATGACTGGCCACAACCTGTGACCGATTTTATGTACAAGAGAATACTGCATATAAAAATGTTAAGGTGTTTGATACTATTAATTTTATGCGGGTATAGCGGTCATCGCACAGTCCAGTCAGTCCCGCAAAATAGTGTTGACTGGTATAGGTATCAACGTTTCTTCAATTTTTCCTGGTATTTTTTTCTTGCCTCTTTTTCGAGTTTGCGTCGGAGTACCCGCATCTTGACTTTCCTGATCTCTTTCTCTTCTTTTGTGGAATCGGGTAAACAGTCCCAACACACGTCGTGTTTCGTGAACCTCTGTTTACAGACAGGACAGAGCTTGTACCCGTGATGCAACTTCCAATGACACGACGTACACATCACAACACAGCCGGAGAAGTCCATATAGTTCTTGGCATACATGTCGTCGGTAGGATGGTGTACAGTCAACTTATCAGTCGTACCGCAAACCGAACAGACTTTCCCTGCAACGAACTCAGCCTTCTTCTTCTTCCATTCGGTTGACCCCCAGACTTCCCGTAGTTTCTTTCTCCGGTTCTCTATACGTATCTCGTCTCTGCTTCTCGTCATTTTCGATTATCCTTCTACGACGGTTTATAGCTATACGGATATCCGTTTCGAGGTTCTCTTTAAGTGATTCCCAACAGTCAGGACAATACACAAAGTTCGCTTCACCCCGGCTGTGTGTCATATATTCTATATACTGACCGTACACCTCTCCCGAAATCTCAAGGTTAGATATGGCTATACCGCACCCTGCACAGACCCATTTGAGATCGTCAACTTCCATTACTTCCGGCATTGGTTGACTACCTCGTACGGGTACGCGATATCAGTTACCAGATCACAAATAGCGTAATAGTATTCGTAGCTCAGGATCTCTTTACAGGACGTACCGGGGATCTCCGTGTTAAGTGTCGTCTCCATAATCAACCAGATCAGGTTGTTATGGATCTTCGGCGAGGAGAAGGTGTAACCATACGTCATATCTTTAATAATATAATATGTATAAGATAAATGTTTGTTGGATTAGCTTGGTGGGGGGTCGGTGGGCCGAACATACCATTCATAGTCGTAGTATGCTTGTGATTGATTAGCTATTTGTTTTGTTATGTTTGTGTCTGCTATATCTTCTAACACGTAATCGTCATGTTTCCCGAACCCGATCTTGATCGGTCTGAACTGATCGTAGTGGATATATGTTATTTTCCATTCGTAATCTGTCCCGTCAGCGTCAGTGAACTTGAAGTAGTCTCCTGGTCGGATATCTTCCCAGAAATCAGTTGATAGTAACGTCAGGTCGCCATATTCGATGTTGCTCGATTTGCTGAACAAAACCCGTTGGATATATTTGTCAATCGCGTCGTATGTTGTAGCCCCTGGACATAACAACGATTTGCTTTTCAACCCGTATATGTGTACCGGAGAGTTAGGTTCGGGGTTGTCTTCAGAGTACGTACCATCGAACCCATACGTACCTTTTTCATGACAATAATATGAAGATCCACCAGCGCCTCTTGTCAGATTATATATCTTTGTGCCATCACGATAAGCATATTCTATTCGTTCCCTGCCAATAATGATAGTTCCGTTGGTTGTCGGGAACCCGGTGAGGTCTTCAAACTCCATCTCATCTACTTTTAAAATACCACGAAATGCACCGTGATTAGCGGTTGTGGTTCCATCGCGTCCCCTGTTTTTGGCAACACTAAATTTTATTGTTCTACTCCATCCATTAGGATCAAACACTAACCCCTCATCCGTTGTAGTTGTTATTGCCACGCTATGTGTTCCAACAATATACCCATACCACGGTACAGACGTGCCACCGAACGTAAGGACACCGCCTGAAGTGCTGCTCTCACCGCTGAGTGTATA
>JBBACV010000172.1:0-3465 GCA_041656835.1 Acholeplasmataceae bacterium
TTAAGATAAACTACAACATTAGAATCATCAGCAGCGGTTCCTTTAATATAGCCAATTGCACCTTCAGTTAACGCTTCAACTGTAATTCTTGTTGCTGAAGTTGTAACACTAATAGGTTCATCACCTTCATTGGGTGTTACTAAATCATCACCATCTTCTACTAAAACTTCCCAAGTAAATGATTTGTTAGTTGCATTATTAGGTAAGACAGCAAAAGAAAATGATTCACTCATTGAATAAGCAAGATTAATTTCATAAGGTGACTCAAGCGATCCATCACCTTCACTGATGGTTGCGAATAAAACACTTTCAACCAATACTAGAGGGACATCAACTTCTTTAGTTACGGTTACTTCTACATAAACAACTAAAATACTATCTTTTACTGAAATCTTTATTCCAAATACTCCAGCTTCGTTAGCTTTTAACGATAATTTAGTTTTAGAATTATCTTCTTTTAATTCTATCCCTACTGAATCGCTCTTTCCAAATACTCCATTTAGGAATGTCCCCAATTCAAAGTCTAAATCATAACTAGTAATTGAACTAGGTTCAACAGAAATGTTAGTTTGAAAAGACTCTCCCTCTTCTACTTCTAAGAGATAAGGGCTAGCAAGTGTTCCACTACCACTTAAATCCTCAACTTTAACTTTAGTAATTTTATCTTCTTCAATTGGTGTTATGTCACATGCAACCAAGAATAAAGTTACTAAGAAAAATAGTATAACGCTAATTCTTTTTACCATAAAATGGCATCCTCCTTTTCGGTTTAAAAAACCGGTTTTTTGATTTAAATTATAGTAACCCGGCATAAAAACCGGTTTTCATGATTATATAAAAAAATGTAAACGCTTCCTGATGTACGATTATAATTTACCATGTTTAAATTATTTTGTCAACTATAAAATTATTATTTATTTAAATATTCATCGTTAACTCTATCTTGTAAGTAAATATTAGTATATCCTTTGTTAGTTGTTTCGTATAAGTTATATCCTTCTTTAAGACATTCTTGACAACTATTTAAAGGGATTGTAATGGCTAAGGCTTTTAAGCCTTGATCATTACTTGTTTTTATTACTTCTACTCCCCTACAGTTAGGGCATCTTTTATAGGTTTTATTTTGGTGTTCAAAAATATTAGAAGTATCATAATAAATTCTTTTGTTTTCATTTATGTATAATTTATTTTTAAATAAATTATTAGCTAATGTTTCTTTATTTTTCCATGTTTTATATATTTCTTTGGTTAGGTTTTTAATGTAGTTAGTTATTTCTTTTGTTTGAGATACTTTATTAGGGGTAAAATCAGGCTCAATTACGTTAGAATAATCGATTCCTGCCATTGCAAGGATTATTCCGGTGTTGATATAAGGAAGTGCTCCTTCGATTGAATATCCTCCTTCTAAGACTGAAATGTCAGGATTTAATAGTTCATTTAATTTAGCGTAACCTCTTGCACTAAAGTTCATATTAGTTAATGGATCACTGTAATGATTGTCTTGACCGGCTGAGTTAATAATTAAATCAGGTTTAAAGTCTTTTAAAATAGGTAGGACTAAATTAGTGATCGTATATAAAAATCCTTCATCACCAGTATTTGGTGGTAATGGAATATTTATATTATATCCATAAGCACTAGGTCCACCAAGTTCTTTGGTAAATCCCGTTCCTGGATATAAGGTTCTTCCATCTTGATGGATTGAAATTACTAAAGTATTTGGATCGTTCCAATAAATATCTTCAGTGCCATCACCATGATGGCAATCAGTATCTATAATAGCGACTTTTAAATCTTTATATTTTTGTCTAATATTTTCAATCATTACAGCTTCATTATTTATGACACAAAAACCACGGTCACCATAAACAACTTTCATTGCGTGATGTCCTGGTGGTCTTGTTAGTGAAAAGGCTTTATCTACTTCTTTATCCATTACAAGTTTTAAAGCTTTAATCGCAGCACCTGATGCGATTAAATGAGAGTCTGTGATAATGTTTTTATGACTTGGGATTATAAAGTGAACTCTATTAATATCATTAATATGAGCTATCGTTGGATTGTGAAAAGTAATCCCTTTTATATCATCAATTCCTTCTTCATATATTTGATCTTTCGTATATAAAAGTCTTTCTTTTCTTTCAGGATGAGATGGTGTTATTTCCCAGTCAAAGGCGGGAAATAAAATAATTCCTAATTTATTTAAAGCTTTAATCATAAAATCGCACTCCCTTTATTAATCCTGGTTTAACTTGAGCTTTAACTCTAATATTTTTACCACTCGTATAAAAACCTTTAACCATATTGTATTCTTCAGCTAAAGTTATTTCATATTCTAACTCTTTTGGAATACCACCTAGGTTTTTAACTTCATCTTTTAAATATTTAATGGCTAATTCTTTAGCATTAGATAAATTAAAGTCTTTATTTATTTTAATAGTTTTATTTAGTTCACTTATATTTAATTTACCTAAATAAGTATTAGCATATAAATTAACTTCAGTTGTCGTAATAGCAAGCGCACTTCCAATGGCGTTTGTGACATCATAATATTTAGTAGGAACAAAAACATCTAAATTAAAGGTATCTTTAAAATATGGCTTTAAAGATAAAGCCGGGGCTCCTATAATAGTAATATTATTAGGCTTTAATTGTTTATTTAAAAGAAGCTCTTTAATGGTAAATATTGGTTTAGAGTTAATTTGATTAATTAGATTATTTATTTTATCTTTAATTAAATTAATAAACGTATTTACAATTAATTTGGATGTTTTATTAACATCTAAGTTTAATTGTTTAGATAATTCTTTTAATCCACTAATAGATTTATCTATATCACCAACATTAATGTTATTTAAGTAGTTAAAGACATCGGTTAAAGTTATCTTTTTTCCACCTAATGAAAGGGGTTTGTTTGAAGATTTAAAATCTATTTTTAAAATACCATTCTCTACTATAAAACCGGTGTTTCCTCCTAAGGGAAGGGATTTACTAAAGATAGATCTAATTAAGGTTTTATACTTATTTATTTCAGTTCCAAGGGGTTCAAATAAAGGAATACCATCAGCTAAGAAGAATATATCAGTCGTTGTACCACCGATATCTATTAAGATACTATCTTCTTGGTATTTTTTTAATGATAACATTCCCATTAAACTAGCTGATGGTCCTGAAAAGATTGTTTCAACGACATATGTCTTAGCGGCCTTTAAAGACATAATCCCGCCATCAGCTTTTAAGATATTAATTTCTGAGTTTATTCCTAATAGCTTTATTGATTTTTCAATATAGTTGGAAAAAAGAATGAAATTGTTTTTAAGACTTTCATTTAAGAAACAAGTATTAATTCTTCGGTAAAAATTAAGTTTACCGGATAATTCATGTCCTAAGGTTATACTATTAAAATCATCTTTAATTAACTCTTTAATTTTATTTTCAGTTTCAGGATTTCTTGTTGAAAACTTT
>JBBACV010000173.1:0-3454 GCA_041656835.1 Acholeplasmataceae bacterium
ATCTCAATATATCCAGAGTTGGGTAGAAATGCGTTCGCATGTAAGAACTGTCGGGGCTTATTTGGGGTAGAATAAGATGATAATCTATGAATGTAAATCGTGTAATGGCGGGCCGTGTGTGCTTGTGGTCGAAGACGGATGTCCATGTGCGCCGCTCTGTTGTCCCTGGGGGCCGGAAGACGTTGCGGAATGGCAAGAAGCGTCGTTTGATAAAAAGGGGCATAAATGCTAAGCGAAGATGAGATTATAGCCTACCTTGAGCGACTGATTCGGAGAAAAGAAAGAGAGATCGAATATACAAGAAAGTGGATCAAGAAATTGAGAGGCAAGCAGAAGAGGTAAAGATCAGGATGAAATATTCGGAATGGTATTATGGGATATTACTAAAGTGTAATGATTATACGTGTGGTAACCGAGAAGCGTCATATTGTCATTATGGCGACAACCCGCCGTTTTGGTGTAGTTTTGATAAATGTCCAAAAATAGATCCAAACGACAAAGAAAGGGATTATAAGAGGTAAAGGGACGATGGAAGAATCAGAAATCATGGTTGGAAAATGGTACAGAGCAAAAAACTCAAAACAACCTGCACGATATGTTCTCTATATCTCCCCGGATAGAAAACGGGTTCAGATCGATGGTGATGAGGTTGGTTTTGGAAAGAGGTATCCATTCAAGACGATGGAACGGTTCTTAAAGTGGTGTGGTGGTAAAGCAAAGACCGATGAACACGGATATGTTATTGGAACAGGACACTGACACAAGAGATACCAGGAGGTAAAGGATGGTAGTAGATCCTGAAAAATGCGGATATGTGATTTATGGTGTGTGCACTTGCGATGAGATGGCTTGCGCAGGTGAAGATTGTCCTTTCGAGGATGTAGACCAGTGCCCCTGTCATAATCTAGACATTGATCAGATTATGACATGCTTCGATAAGAGGTAAAGAATAATGGCAGATTTAGAACCAGTATGTAAATGCCCTTATTGTGGGGCTAATGTGTACCCCTGTCCGGATGTGCCGGGATGGGAATGTGAGAATGATGAATGCAAAGGATACTGGCCGGACGAGATGGTGATATGATACGGAAGAAAGGCGTTGAGCAACCAATCTGGAACTATTCGACATCTGAATGTGGGCCCGATATCCTCTGTAGGTATTACCGGTCGGGAGCGTGTTGGTATCAGGGGTTGGAAGAGGACACCGGAAAATTTGTTTGCCCCAACCCACGATGCGAAAAACGAAAGATTGTGGGGTATAAACGAGTCTAACATTCGATAGGAGGTAAAGATGGAAATATTTCATTCAACTGAAGAAGTGGAAAAAGAATATCTCCCGAACTACTTTATGAAACGGATTACATCCGATGCAATAGAAGGAAAACCCGGGGCTGTTGAAAAATTTGTGGATCTCTTATTTGAGAAGGTCTTGGTCAAAGAAAATAGAGGGTGATGTAAAGATGGCGATCACAATTCGGGAAATCAAGCAGCATATCAAAGGGTATGAAAAGCAGATCAAAAAATTTGAAAATGAAATCAAACTCCGAAAAATCCGAATTAATGAATTGGAACAGATGCAGGGAGCATTAGAGGCAGGTTATGATATTTTCCCAAAAGATGCAAATATTACGGATTATCAAAAACCGCTTGCCGCATTTGCATCATCAGAGGTATTGAAAGGAAATGGTGAGGCAAAATGAAACTGTGGAAATTAGAGATTTTCGAATCGTTCAACTGCCGACAGCTCCGATCCAAACACCAACCTGACATCGTTCACGGATGTCAAGTTTCGCAGAACATTGGTTCTGCGAAAAATTATTTCTTGAATATATAATATGCAACAGCAATACCGGCAACTGCTAATCCCCATGTCATTAGAGGGTTTATTATTTGTACATATTCTTTGATATCTACATACAACTCAAACGGTTTGATCATCATTGTTTCGTTATTTGAACAACTTTCCTGTGGAAAACACCAAGGGAAATACTGATCCTGGGGACAATATGGGTAACCACCACCTATTGTCTCCCAAAACATGCCATTACATCTCTGGTAAAATTCACCGAAACATCTTGTTTCCCCCTCTAAATCTGGATCACATGGTTCGAATTGGGGTGGAAGGGCACTGCCGTAATTGGCATAGCACCCTATAACCGTTGTACCAACACCAACGGCTTTAAAAACAAAATTACTTGATATTATTTCGGATGGGGTTTTTGGTTGGTTACAGTCAATTAGTTCTAATACACTGGTGTCAACGTCGTGAATGCACCAGTCGTTTGTTATTTCTAGTTCGAATGTATCCCCAACACCATGTGTTACGGTTTTGCCATCATCAAAGTATGTGTATTTTTTCATACCAAAACCACCTCACGACAAATACGCCGTAATCTCGTATTTTCCCGACTCCATCTTGTACCAGAACATTGTGAAGTAGGTGTATTCTCCGACTTTATCGTGGGACTTGCCCTGTCTACCGGTATATATCCCTTCAAGCGGTTCGGAATCGAACCCGTATCGTTCCAGGATTCGTGAAATGTCACTCACGGGAACCGACGGGAAATACCGGTTGAACGTGAAATTGCCAATCTCTTCGTTGGCTTTCCGACGTTGCCGTGATTCTTCCTTGCTTTTTGACACAGCACGGTTTATTTCGTCGGAACAGTCACAATATTTTGTCATAGATTGAACTGTGGGATAATCATATATAGAACTTACTCAAAGTTTGATTATGAGCAGCAATAACGATCCAGACCTTACTCGTCACGCAATTAACGTACTTAAATTCGCAAACAAGAATTATCAGGAGGCGATTGAATATGCCGAGGCGGGGGATATGCGGAGTATGGTTGGTAGTGTTGTACATGCACGGGCAAGGCTGGAAGAGATCAGGCGCGTTGAAGCAAGGTATTCAATGGATTTCCTAGATGACAATGATTTTGCTAATATTTGGTGGGACACTGAACGTTTAGAAAACGATCTTTTTAGTACCCTTGCTTCGTGTAAGTGTGATTGTAGCCCGATAAAACCACCGAAGGAAGAGTTGGAAAGACAAAAGGAACATTACAGGAAGTTTTCGTCTCAGCAGCTTGAAGACAAGCTTGATTATCTGTCTGAATTGAGCGGCGAGTGGGAAGGGCGCATTGATCCGCGTGTGTATGCTATATCAGAGGTAATAAACGAACGAGCAGATGCCGTAACCGGACTGTATGATATGCGGAAGTATAAAAAGGCAGGAACCTCTCCGTATGAGATGTACCCGTTGCCACGCAGAGAGCTGAAGAAACCGGTTTTACGGCGCAGGGAGGAGAGAGGAAGATGAGAGACACATTCGAATCGCTTTGCGATAAGGTTTACGATCATAGTAGCAGAAAGCCCACGACTTGAGTCGTGGGATGAATGCGTCAACAACTATATTTAAGCATACACCAAAGATATAATATAATGCTTA
>JBBACV010000174.1:0-3435 GCA_041656835.1 Acholeplasmataceae bacterium
TCGACGCTTTTTGGTGGATCTTGGACGCGTTTGAAGAGGAGAAAGAACAGTTCTTGAACGAGGTGTATGGAACCGCGAGCTAGAAAAAGCCTTTGGCAACCGTCGCATTCTTACCAGAATGCTTCGTGCTCCAAAAACATTTTCTGCTCGCTCGCATAAACAAGCGTGAAGCCAAAGCAGAACTTGGGGGAAAGAAATGAGCTTCGCTGCCCCCCGGGTTGTTCCGAGGTGAATTAAACTGTGATAATATGCGACAAACCACGAAATGATAGGAGTTGATGCATGGAGGTGACCAACGATGGACTTCGGACCACCATCGGGTAAACAAGCTCGCAAACACTATCGCAGAGAAAAAGCCGCAGCTGGTGCGCCAAGTAAACGGTTCTTGGCTGCAGCCGTGAAACGAGATGCCGAGAGACCAGTAGCGCGGAAGCGATACCCTGGTCAGTTTTTGAAGGTGAGATAAGATGGAAAAAATCGAAGTGGAGCTGAAAAGAGCGAGAGGCAGTATAACGACTGCAATAGTAGACTTTGAGGAGAACGACGAGGGATTCAGAGCCGAAATATGCTATCCAAGAGGTAGCTATTCAGAAGTCCAGACGACGACTAAAGGATCCATAGATATCGATTGCCTGTTCCAGTGGGACGAGGAAAACGGCATCAGAAACATCGACGCTGGGCAGATAACTCATCAAGAACCAATAACTGACATTGAATCATGGAGCAGATGGCTAGGTGAGTATGTTTCAACTCTTGATCCAAGAGATGCGTTCAGAGCATATCGGGAAGTCGTTGGATGACAGACATCGACGAGATCTTGGCCCTGGTACCACCAGGGTTTGATGTTCAGGAGTGGATCGAAGAACGAATACGTGCTGACCTCCCACAAGCCATGTGGGTACACATGAGGGGTGATCGATGATGACTAGCTGTAGACCATCGCTTGACCAGATCGATGACGAACTGGCCGAGATTGCCGCACGAATACGGCACAAGGAAGAACAGCTTCGAAAAATCGGGAGCCACGACTGATGAACCTCCCACCACCTAGCGGTAAAGTCAGCAGAACGAGAGACCGACGAAAATTGGCGGCGTCATTCGCCGCAGAGAAACGGTTCCGCGCTTTGGCGATCAAAAAAGACGCGGAAGACGACAGAGTAACACTGGTCCGGAGATACCCCGGTCAGTTTCTAAAAAAGAGGTGAGGAAGATGAACGCATTGGAAACAAGAGTGATAGAACTTCTAGACAGAAGACGAGCGTTGAACAACTCTCGTGCCGATGTGATCGACGAGATTGGAAGAATCAACTCGGTGTTCTTGAAAACACAAAGCTTCGACTCGCTACAAAAAGCGATCGAATACGACAACGACAGACGAGTAGGAAAGAACCAGGTTGAACAACTGAGCGCGTTGTGTGACTCTTACGCTAGAGAGATGCACGCGATCGAAGAGGATATCATGAAGATGCTAACGTTCGACGGACACATCATACTAAATTTGCGGTCCGGTGACATCGTGTACACGGTGTCGCTACACGACAGGAACATGGAAATCCGGTGGTTCAGGAAATGAAACTCAGAATATTGTTAGAGAAACTGGACTTGGAGGTAGGATAAATGGGAAGCGGCGGATGGATCAAAGTCGAGGACCAGTTGCCAAAGACATATACAACAGTGTTCATTTATTCGATTTATTCGATGGGTGAAGTGTATATCGCACAGTTTGACGGCAGCGGTTGGTATGCCGAAGGCGACGTCGATGACTTTTGGGCGGAACCGATACTTGGTGTAACGCATTGGATGGAAATTGACTGGCCAGACCAACCAGAGGTGGACTAAATGGACGAGATGTGGAAAGAAGCGCTCGAAAGATCAATCGCCAAGTGGAACGACATCGTGAATGGTGATGGTGTAGACCGCAACGATGATAATTGTGCCCTGTGCAAACTTGAAAACATGCTGCGCGAAGACGAAAACGACGATTCATGCGCACGATGCCCAGTTGCGATTGCCACTAAGAAAAGTCAATGCGATGGATCGCCATGGGAAGAGTGGAACTTACACCAACAACGGGAACATACAGGCAAATGGCCGTACAGCGTCCGGTGCGACAAATGCATACGGTTGGCAGAGAAAGAGCTGGAGTTTCTGAAATCACTGAGGGATGACTAATGCAGATATACGTAAGTTCAAGTCAACTACCCCACCCTAAAGGGAGGGGTTTCCGCTGCCCCTGCGCCCCGAGGTTAAGATGAAAATCTACAAAGTGTTCGACAACGGCGGGGAGTCAACCGATCGGTTCACTGTCGTAACATCAGCCCAAAGATACTACGCTGGATACTGGAGCTACGACGCATTGGCACTATCGAGCAATCCGGACTGGCCGCGTGGTTTTTCGCAATGGTGTACTGTAGTACTTGGAAAGCATCTTGGTAAAGAAATACGATTCGAAGACCTGCCAGAAAACGTGCAGAAACACGTTCTGGAGAGGATGGAGGAGGATTAGAATGTACACGTGCAACGATGCGATGGACGACATAACCGCTGTAGTAATGCGGAAAATGTGTCCAATGTGTGAAGACAAAAACCAGTGTTGGGAAGACGGCGAACCGCCGATTGAAGAGCTCGCCGGGTGTGTAATAGGCGCAATCAACGAAGCGGTAGGTGATTGAAATGGAAACGATGGAATCATTCGTTGAACGGAACCAGATAACCGCAAGTGTGGTAGAAACCGACAAAAATCCGAACATGATGGACAAAGATTGGGAAGCGCGCCACTACAAGGTCGTCCTTCGTAGAAATGGTAAACAGATGACGGTTATTTTCAGCGTCGGAATGGGCTGGGAAACTGAACCTAATGAACGTGACGTGCTGAACTGCCTGGCATTGGACGTAGCAGGATACGAAAACGCCAAGAACTTCGAGGAATGGTGCGACGAATACGGTTACGACACCGACTCCAGAAAAGCAGAAAAAGCGTACAACGTGATCGGGAAGCAGAAAGCGAAACTGGTGAACTTCCTTGGAACCGTGCTGTATAACGAACTGTTGTGGGGAACTGAGGTGGAATGATGGATTACCATAGCAGCAAAAACCAGAAAATCCTAGCCGAGCTGGTCAGGAGAGAAGTAATCTACTGTATCAGTGAACTAATTGGGGAACTGTCAACGGACACAAAATACGACGACATATTGATGGATCTATCGATGGTCCCCGATTACGAAGCCATAGTAGAGAACAACGACGAACTCGATGTATACTGGGACGACGCGTGCGCGGGATACGCGTTCAAAGACAAGGACGGGGATGAATCGGAATGCTACGACACATGGATAGAAGCCGTTGAAGCAGCGTGCGATGACCATCGTATAGATATAGATGAGTACCGGGAAGTCTTCGAATACTGGCTGGTTAGTCGTTTCTTGGCAAACCGAC
>JBBACV010000175.1:0-3429 GCA_041656835.1 Acholeplasmataceae bacterium
GATTTGTACCTCCGGAAATCAGGCGGGGTATAGTACCAAGGGTATTAGAAAAGTTGCTGGACGAACGCATAAAGGCCAAGAAAGCAATGAAGTTGCCTGGGATATCCGAGGAAGAAAAGCGGCAACTAGATGCCAAGCAATATGCTATGAAGATATTGCTGAACAGCTTCTATGGCTACTCGGGATACGCTCGAGCAAGACTGTATAGCCCAGTGATTGCCAACTCAGTGACCAGCTATGGAAGAGAAAATCTACTCAGAACTCGAAAAATAGTTGAAAAACACGGGCTTTTTACACTGGATAATGAACCATTTGAACTAAAAACGATAGCAGGCGACACCGACAGTATTTTTATATCTATAACCGGAAATATTGACTTTTATAAAGCTAAACAAATAGGAAAAAAGATCGCATCCATCGTTACAGCAGACCTACCAAAGCCAATGGAACTAGTTTTCGAAGCATTTGCCAAAAGAATACTCATTTTGGCAAAGAAACACTATGCCATGTACAGGTTTGAAACAGAGGATAGGGGTGAAATAAAAGCAAAAGGAATAGAAACAGTCCGACGAGACTGGTGCAACTTCACATCAATGGGGCTTACAAAATGTCTGGAGATCATACTGGTCGAAGGCGATGTGGACGCAGCTCTTGCCCAGGCCAGAAAAACCATAGCCTCCATAAAGAACCCAACCCCGGACATCTTTAACGATCTGATTATGTCAAGAACATTGACCAGAAAACCGGAAAACTATATGCAACCGCAACCGCATGCAGAACTTGTCAAGAAACTTGAGCATCGAGGGGTTTTCAAATATGCAATCGGAGATAGAGTTCCTTTTATCATCATCGCGAGCCAACGAAAAGCAGGCCGCCGAGCAGAAATGATGACATTGCGGGCCGAAGATCCTGAGTACGTAGTCGAAAACAACCTAAAAATAGACACGGACTACTATCTATCCAAGCAACTGCTTCCTCCCTTATTAAGGATGTTCGAAAGCTTTGGGATAAATGAGCTGGACCTATTGCAGCCATCCCGCCAACAATCCTTAACAAACTTTGAAATAGGAGAAACGCCACAGATTCAGAAGAGGTGTACAATATGAGGATACTTCCTATAATCGTACTGTTGGTGTTCGTGGGTGTAGTTGCCGCGATCCAGCCTGTTCAGCTGTCAGGAACAAACCCGGACTTCGCAAAGGCCCTTGCTAAGAACAACAGCCTGGACTGGTCCATCGAAACCAACATGAGCATAGGACCAATGACCAGTGAAGCTCTGGAAACAAGGGCAATCGGCCCATGGGCTGAGGACAAAGATGTATTTCTCTGGGGAACAGGGCCTGAAGGCATGGGCATCCCCGGCGAACCTTTTTAAATCTTTTTTTTTTCAGTGGCCCAAAATAAAAACGGAGGATAACATGTTGAGACGATTTATGGTAACTATTGACGAAGATGTATATAATGTATGGATAAAATATCAACTAGAACACAACACCACCCGAGACGGGGCACTTCGGGGGATCATGCTTGAATTTGCCGGGAAAAATCCTCAACCTTCTCCAGACCCGGTGCCCACGCCAGCGCCAACGCCAGATCCAATTCCGGTCCCAACCCCAGAACCAGTTCCAACCCCCGCGCCGGCCACAAAATACAACGTCGAGGTATCTCAGGAGTCCGGCCTGGTAATGGCTAGATCCGGAACCAAGATACTGGCAACATGTCCGGCAAGCTCGGATTCGTACCTCGTATTCAAAAAAGCCATAGATACCGTCCCAGCAAACGGGACCCTTGGGATCGGAGCCGGGCTTTATAACATATCGGCGTCCTATAGATTTGGACTAAATCCTGATGGCAGCAATATCTTTTGGGTGGCTCTGCCCGTCGTGGATAAAGGAAATATGAAGGTTGTTGGAGCAGGGGTCGATAAGACCATCATTAGGCTTCTTCCTAATCAACGCAGTCCATCACGGCATGTGATAATGATGTTAGTCCGTGCAACATCACCCACTTCAATAGGGCACTCCGCTTTCGAGATATCTGAATTAACGTTTGATGGAAATAGATGTAAGCAAACCGATAAAGACCCATATGATGGAGAAGGCCTTATCACGTTTGGTTCTCTAAGAAGCGGCACGAAGGTTCATGATATAAAATTGATCAACTCGTGGGCGTCTGGGGCCTACCTGGGGAACAATGGATCGGGGCCAGGAGACAATGAGCAGGTATGGAACATCTTTTGCAAAGATTGCGGAGCAGAGGGTGTCATCCTCGACACATGTTCAAACAGCAGACTGGCCGACAGCGAATCCTGGAATTGTAGAGAAGGATTCTGCCTCCATGGAAATACCGACTGGAAATCAAGAAAACCAGATAACGTGTCTGCGTTCAACCTCAAGACCGACAGCCAGGTCACGGTTAGACAAATCAATGATTTTACAATTGATAACCTTGATATGGACTGTACCAACGCCTCCAAGAGCTATGGTTTGGCCGTAATCAGTGCACGTGGAAAAATCACTCGATCCATTTTAAAGAGCGATAAGAATAAAGTGAATTCCTACGGCGGGGCCACGTATTTTACTGAGGAATCCGATGTCTCAATTGAAGATAGCAAGATTGAAGGTTTGTTTGGCATCCATGCCATTATGCAGGCCCGCGTCACTGCAATAAGGTGCAATATAATTGCACCAGGTGGGTGTTTCTGCACGACGGACCCAGATCCCGTTCAGAGTACCATCGTTGTGAAGAATTGCACTTGTTCCGGGCTCAAGACCGCGATGCAAAAAGGTGCCACCATCATAGTAGAATAGGCACCATATATTCTTTTTTCGACAACTTACCGCAAGATATATATAACATATGACACATCCATATGTCGGGTGAGATACATGTTTGTATCAGTATTTGGTAATAAACACGTAGTTCGAATCTTGGACTTTATGATCTGCAATGCCCCGAGGCATTTCAGCAAGAGTGAAATGATTGCAGCGATGGGCATGGGCAGACCAAGCTTTTACAAGGCATGGAAGATGCTTGAGGAACTAAACATAGTCAAGGCAATCGATTCGGAGAAGAACTTCAGATACTATGTATTAAATAAAGAAAATGGCATAGTAAAAACCATATTGAAACTGCACGCACAACTCCATAGGGAATGATAGCCGTGGAGGGAACTAAACTAGAAATGGTCACGGCTACCAATAATAACAAGCCATGCCAGGATTTAAAGATTGTGGACTTGAATAAATATAACGTATATCCTTCATACAGAGTAGGACAGAAAGAAGCAATTGAATCAATATTAAGTACATATGAAAAAATAAGATCTGGAGAAATAAATTCAAAAATAGTTGAATTGCCAAGCCCAACCGGATCGGGCAAGACCATAATTAATCGTGCAGCTGGAAAAGCGTTGTTGGAATTATATCC
>JBBACV010000176.1:0-3425 GCA_041656835.1 Acholeplasmataceae bacterium
TAATCTTATCTAATTTTTCTAACTTTTCTTTATCTAATCTAATTTGTGCTTCGACTCTTTTTAATTGCGAAACATTATTTTTAAGTGAAGTAATATCAATTGGTTCATCATCTAATAAAAAATCAAAAACAAATGTTTGTAAATCAATTGGTCTAAAAGCTAAAGCTTTAGGTAAGATTTTAGAATATTTTCTGGCATCGATCCCAAAGTAGTTAGCTAAACTATTACGGTAGCTTGATTGAGTATTAAAAGGTTCTAAGTTAGCATCTAAAGTTTTTAGATAAGCTTTCATTGACCGGTAATCTCTGGGATATTTTTTATCTAAAAACATTTCATCGTGAATATTTAAATTCTCAAGTAAATAAAATCTTTCTTTTAATGTTCCTTGACGTGGTAGCTCTAAGATACAACCGATGATGCTTGCCTCATCGGTTTGTTCATCATAAAACTCTAAAGCAACATGAGAAATAACATCTCCTGAACGAAGATATTCTTTATTTTCAGCCCCAATTCTTCCTCTAATATATCCATCAAGTGATCTTTTTGCATCATCGGTTGCGGCAATATTAAATTTAACACCAGAGCGGCCACCAACTAATAAATACTGAATAGCATCAAGTAAGGTTGATTTACCTGATCCATTTTCACCGGATATTAAGGTGTTTTGATTAATTTCAATTGTTTGATTAGTAAATAAGTGCCAATTAACTAATTTAATCTTCGATAGTTTCTTCATCAGGACTACCTCCATTAACGTATTCATCGATGTTATCAACAACATCTTTAATATTATCCATGTTTACGACATGTAAAACTGTTGGATAAATTTTAATTCTAGCATCATCTCTTAAGTTTCGGTCAATATAGTCGATGATATTATATTGTCTTAAAAGTTGAAGGCTTGGTTTTAACCGATCTTTTGTCATTCTTTTATTATCTAAATATCCAACTTTTTGAAGTTCATCATGAACCTCATATAAATATATTTCAACATTTTCATCTAAAGTAATAAAATCTTTTTTTGTTTGATATAACATTCGAAAGACTAATAATAAAATACTTTCTTCTTTTTTAAGTCTTAGTCTATTAAATGAAGACTGATTAACGATATAACATACTTCATCATGACGATTAATAATTAGCTCAAAATCAGCTAAGTTTAAATAGTTACTAAAGATTTCTTTATAGGCTAAGATAAAACGGTAATCATTAGCATCACCTGGTCTTTTTCTAGTTAAGAAATTTACTTGAAAAAGTTTATTAATAACTCTAGAAAAGTTTTGTTTATCGGCTTCTTTTAAGCTAAAGAATTCTTCGTTTAATTGTTTTAAAGCGGCTGATTTAGTAATCATAGTTTTATACCTCGGTTAAATATTTCAAATTCATTAAATTTAATATTTTGGATTCTTGTTTGGTAATTAAGGAGTTTTACATCATAACTTACCCCAATTGATTTACTATATAAGAAGACTAGAATTAGTTTAACGAAGTCTTCATTAGATTCAATAATAACTTCTGATGCTTTTATAGAGTTTGTATTATTTAATAAATATTTTACATATTTATTAATTTCAACTTTTGAAAAGATATTGGCTTTAGTTAACTGAGCTAACTTTCTTTCTTTAACATCATCAGGAATATCATAGTCATAATCGATAATACTTGGTTCTGGGACCGCTCTTCTTCTTCTTACTGAGAATAAGGAGCCACTATCTAAGTTTCTTATATCGACTAAATTAAAGATATCATTGTAGTTAAATTCTTTTTCTTTTAAAATTATTTTAAATAGTCGATTTAATAATCCTTCAAAGTCTTCACCAACATTAGTTAAAAACATTATTTTAGAGGCAGCAGCATTAATATATAATTCATTTTTCTCATCGATTGCAGCAATAAGGTATTCAATTGACTCCATTGAATCTTTAATAAATCTTATTCTTTCTTCGATATAATTAAAAGCATCATTATATTCAGTTTTTTTATTTGCTAAAATTACTTGGTTAGTTAATTCATCTAAATATTGTTCATTTTGATAAATTTCATTAATTTTTGAAACAATGATCCTTTTATATCTTGGTAGTGAGTCGGTTGTTTTTAGTTTATAGTAAGCATTATCAAAGAAGTTATTTTTATAATCAACTAATAGTTTATCTAAAATGATTTGTAAATCATTTTCATTTTCTCTTTTTTGAACTAAGTCATAATAAAAGCGATAAATATTAGCCCTTAATGTTTTAAGTTTTCTTAAAACATCATCAGCTTTATTATACGCTTGTTCAATAATTGTTAAACCATCTGCTAATTCAAATGATTGAAGTAAAGAATAAATGGTAAAGATTTCGCCAGTATATTCAATTTGTTCATTATTAGCAATTCTTTTTAAAATATCAATCATTTGAATGGAATAATCAAAAAAATTAAGTGATGTTTTATAATCACCTATTTCTTCTTCTCCTAACCAACCATGGTCTTTTAAGATATTTATAACACTAACAGCTTTTTGTCTCGGGGTAGAGATTAATTCTGCTTCCTCTTCAAATTCTTCTTCTAATTCTTCAAAATAATCTATTAACTTTGAAACAACAAAACCGCGTTCTCCTTGAAAAGAATCTTCAATTGAATTAGTAGCATCATAAATAATAAAAATGCAGTCAACATAAATTTTTTTGTTAGGAGATGATAAGACGGTGAAGAATGTATTAGGTAATCTATCAAATAGATGCATAATTCTTACTCCTTGTAATCTATTCATCTTATGTTATTGTATCATTTTTTTACCATTAATTCTATAAATCAAGTCATTTTTTCGAATTATTAATGTTTCGATTGACAAAAGTTTTATTTAAGATAAAATTAAATTAGTTTTAATATAGAAGAGGAGTGTTAATGTGGGTTTTAGTTTGTTGTTAGTTAAGGTAGGAGTGGTTTTATTAATTGGGTTTATTGGTAGTATCTTAGCCCGCAAACTAAAATTACCTAATGTATCAGGATATTTAGTTTTAGGTCTTTTATTAGGCCCTTCGATGGGACTAATTTTTAATGGTTATGAAGGTTTTATTACTTCATCTGATCAAGAGGTTTTAAGTTTTATTAGTCAGATTGCGTTAGCATTTATCGCTTTTTCAATTGGTAGTGAGTTTGCATTAAGAACTGTTAAAAAGATGGGAAAAGAAATATTTATTTTAACAACCTTAGAAGTAATTGGAGCTGTGTTGGTTGTTTTTGTTTTTATTTTCTTAGTGCCAAAACCTGCAAGTATTGTTAATGGATATAATATTTTCAATAAAAATAATGTAGCTTTTTCATTGATTTTAGCATCAATGGCTGCAGCGACCGCACCAGCAGCTACTTTAATGGTTATTAGACAATATAGGGCATATGGTCCTTTAACTAAAGCGATTTTACCTATAACCGCTTTAGATGAT
>JBBACV010000177.1:0-3418 GCA_041656835.1 Acholeplasmataceae bacterium
CGAAGAACAAAGAAATCATAAGGCCTAAAGCCACGGTCAGGTATAATGTCTGAATGCGTTGTATCATGAGTCAATTGTTTTATTGGAACAAATTTAGAGGAAAATCCGTGATTTTCCTCTAAATTTGCAGAATGAAAGTTATAGAACCTTCTGAATTGGTAATCAACAGTGACGGGAGTGTGTTTCACCTGCATTTACATCCTGAACAGCTGGCAGAAAATATTTTGCTGGTAGGGGATCCTGATCGTGTGATCTTATTGCGTGATTTGTTAACGGATGTTGAATTCGTTTCACACAGCAGGGAATTTGTGGCAGTAACCGGATCTTTTGGCCGTAAAAGATTGACCATATTGTCCACCGGGATTGGGACAGACAATATTGATATTGTCATGAATGAACTTGATGCATTGGCCAACATAGATTTTGAAACCCGGACATTCAGAAAAAAGCACCGTTCACTTGACATATTACGATTAGGGACTTCAGGAGCCATACAATCTGACATTCCCACAGGAGCGCTCGTTTTTTCACGTTATTCTGCAGGTATTGACGGATTACTGAACTGGTACGAAGGACGGGATAAAGTGTGTGACAAAGAGATGGAAAAGGCTTTTATGAAACACATGCAATGGTCTTCATTGCTGGCCACCCCATATTTTGTAAAGAATTCTGAAGAAATAGGGACTCGTTTTAAAGATGCCATGCAGGGTATTACCCTTTCGGCACCAGGGTTCTACGGACCCCAGGGGCGTGTCATAAGGCTTCCCTTGTGGGATCCTGATTACTTGCAAAAATTGTCATCGTTTCGTTACAACGATCTGAGGATCACTAATTTCGAAATGGAGGGTTCGGCCATTGCCGGCCTTTCCCGACTTATGGGACACCGGGGCGCTACTGTTTGCATGATTATTGCACAACGAAGTAGTAAAGATATGAATGTGGATTATAAAGATTTGATGATACAAAAAGCCGGAGAGATCCTGGAAAAATTCTGTAATGACCATGGTTCGTAATACAGAAATATTGGATATTGTAACCCTTTTGGATGATCCCGACCAATATGTACGAGATGCCTTGTTTCGTCAACTAAAGAATATGGGACGTCCTGCCATTGAAGAACTGGAGGAAATTGTCAGGGATGAAAATGAAGATAAATATCCGGGTGTAGGGGATATGTTGTCGGCCTTAAGGGAAGAACTGAAATTCGATGCTCTGCGCGACTGGATCGGCAATACGAAGGACGATCTGATGACCGGTCTTTGTCTGATACAGGATCTGTTAAGTAATGACGTAGATCATGATGTTTTGCATGATATTATAATGGATCACGTAAATGAGATCGTTGTGGAGCTAAACGACGATCAGACATTTATGGAAAAAGTAAAATTATATAACCACGTATTTTTCAATAGGTTACATTATAAGACAGTAGATCCTATGTTTTCGGATCCCGGAAAAACATTTTTTCACAGGGCACTGAAAAACAAAGAAGGAAGTCCGGTGATTATAGGTATTATCTATTTACTGATCGCATACCATGCAGGAATATCTGTCAGGGGAAGGGTCTTTAAGGGCGGATTTCTGCCGGCTATTATCGATAATTCAGGAAACGTCTTGTTCTACGTTAATGTTTATAAGAACGGTCTATTATTTCCCCACTCGGAACTCCGATCGTTTTTAAGTGATATGAACCTGCAAATACCTTCTGAATCATTTCGCGAAGCCCGTTCGGATGATCTGGCACAGATTTATGCCGAAACATTATATTACAGTTTTTCTGCAGCAGAGGAAAACCCGGACAACCGAACTGTTTCAAAGCTGGAAAAGATCATGGAAATGTTTGGGAAGGACCATTCCCTGCTCATAGAAATAGACGAGGATGACGAATAAAAAGAGACTGCCTCATGAGAAACAGCCTCCCTTAATGGTCAGGTTTCAGGTTTGGTTATGAGCGGGAAACGAGGTTCGAACTCGCGACCCTCAGCTTGGGAAGCTGATGCTCTACCGACTGAGCTATTCCCGCATTTCCAAACAGGGGAACAAATATAGCGATTAATTTTTTATAAGCAACATGAATATCGCCGTTTACATAGCCGGGAAACTTAAAGGCGATGCTACCTCTACAGGCCGGGTAAGCCGCATGGGTAACCGGATAGCCATCGTAAGTGTAGCCATCAGCGTGTTTACAATGATACTTTCCGTAGCTATTGTAAGGGGTTTTAGAAGTGAGATCCAAAAACGTGCAGTGGGCTTTACCGGTGAGATCCTTATGGAAGCTCCGGGTGCCGGATTCGTTACTGAAGCCATTCCTGTATCAACGGATCTGTCATACATGGAAAGTTTAAAAAATCATCCGGCTGTCAATCATATTCAGGAGTTTGCTGTTTCATACGGGATTATTAATACAGGGGATGCCATCCAGGCCGTATCACTTAAAGGCGTGGGAGCCGGTTACCGTTGGGATTTTTTTGAAAGACATCTCAAGGAAGGCAGCATTCCTGTTTTCTCTCAGGATGCTTCTTCCAGTGAGATCATGATATCCCGTCGCCTGTCAGTGCTTCTGCAAATTGGGTTACAGGATGTGGTGACTATGTATTTCATAGGCGATAACGTCAGGATGCGACGTTTTATCATATCGGGTATATATGATGCCCAACTTGAAGACATTGACAATCATTTAATAATCGGTGATATAAGACACACTCAAAGATTGAACGGGTGGAGGGAAGACCAGGTAAGCGGGATGGAGCTCTTTTTAAATGATAAGCGCCGGATAGAAGCCCAACAAGAATCGATTGAAGATTTTATTATTGCCAACAGTTCCGATACTGATGACGGAGTTGTGTTGCGCAATGTTAAGAGGGTCTATTCACATCTCTACGACTGGCTGGATCTGATGGACATAAACGTGGTCATTTTGCTGACATTGATGGTTCTTGTTGCCGGGTTTAATATGATGTCCGGGTTGCTGATACTATTGTTTGAAAAAACGTCTTCCATAGGATTATTTAAAGCCATGGGAATGAAAGATCGCAGTATCAGGAACAGTTTTCTGTACAATGCGGCTGGTGTGGCTCTGAAAGGAATTACAACAGGTACGGTTCTGGCCGTTATCTTTCTTGTCATACAAAAGACTACGGGGCTGATCCCTCTGGATCCGTCCACATATTTTGTAGAAAGAGTCCCTGTTGATATGTCCTGGTATCATGTATTACTAATAGATATTGCTGCATTGGGACTACTTATGGGAGTTCTGATACTCCCCCTGAAAAGCATTATCAGGATCAGTCCCGATAAAGCTATTCGGATGAGGTAACCCAGTTCAGGTATCTTCTTTTTATTGTTTCTACATATTTTTGAGTCTGGGAGGGAGTATATGGAGCCACTGCTGACCAGATATCCGGATCCTTCCCTTCCA
>JBBACV010000178.1:0-3414 GCA_041656835.1 Acholeplasmataceae bacterium
TTCTCTTTTAACCTACCCAGCTTTAATGGCCGCTGATATTTTATTATATGATGCAAACATTGTTCCAGTTGGTGATGATCAACTTCAACATCTAGAATTAACTAGAGACTTAGCAACAAGATTTAATAATCTTTATGGTAATACCTTTGTCGTCCCCAAAGGGATAACCCCAAAAATTGGAGCTAGAATAAAAGATTTACAAGATCCACTTAAAAAAATGAGTAAGTCTGATGACTTATCTCAAAAATCATATATTTTATTAACTGATGACTTAAGACAAATTCAAAATAAAATTAAAAGTGCAGTTACTGATTCCTATCAAAAAATAGTGTTTGACGAAAAAAATCAACCAGGAATCAGCAATCTTTTAACTATTTATGCAAGCTTAACTAATCAATCAATCAAAGAAATCGTTAATAAATATAAAGATGAAACTTCTTATCAAAACTTTAAAAATGATTTAGCCATCATCGTTAGTGATGAAGTAAAAATTATTCAGGATAAATACAACAAACTTATTAACTCAAAAGAAATTGATAATATTTTAGATAAAGGAAGAGATAAAGCCTCATTTTACGCTAAACGTAAAATGACTAAAGTATTAGATAAAATGGGTCTTTACCGTCGTAGAAAATAAAATATGATTTATCAAAAATTAAACAAAGTCTTTGACTTTGTTGGTGTAATAAATAAAGAAAAATATACTAATTACCATAATCATGAATTAATGAAAGATTATCGTTCAATTTTTGTTGTTGGGCTTGCCTATCCGAATGAATATCTACCACAAAAAAAAGATAGTTTTGTAGCATCAATGTATACATATGGTTATGATTATCATGATGTAATCAAAGGTATCATTAATGAGGCACTCAAAGATGAAAATGATTATTTAGCTTTAGTGGATAATCATGAAATAAATGAAAGAAAATGTTTAGAACTAACTGGTTTAGCTTATCATGCTAAAAATAATTTAATGATTCACAAAGATTTTGGTAGTTATTTTTTTATCGGATTAGTTTTAACAAAAACTAAACATAAAGAAGTAATAACGACTAATACCGATTCATGTGGAGATTGTGACTTATGTATTAGAGCTTGTCCTGTTAGTGCTTTAACAGGAGGATTTGATGTCTCTAAATGTATGAGTGCACGAAATCAATCAAAAAGAAGTTTACCCCTTGATGTAATGAATAATAACTATTTATTATTAGGCTGCGATATTTGTCAAAGAGTCTGTCCTAAAAATAAAGGCATTAGTAGCGAAAGTGTTTCTGATTTAAAAATAAAACCAACTGCTTATGTTTTAATTGATGATTTATTCAATCTATCTAATAAAGAATTCAAAAATAAATATGGTAAACACGCCTATACATGGCGTGGGAAAACCTTATTATTAAGAAATGCGATTACTTTATTACTGCGCCAAAAAAATACCGATTATAATGAAGCAATCAAAAAGACTTTATCTGATAATAAGTATCCTTCTTGGTATAAAGAAGATACTAATAAAATGTTAAAAAAACTTGAATCTTTTAATTTATAATAATATTATTTAAAAATTATTTTTGATTTAATACATAAAACTTCAAACGATTTTATCAATTAAAAGTCATTATAATGTGATATTTTAGTCGATTTGTTTGTTTTCAGATATATATTAACGATTAAATCAATCTTAAGTGTTATATATGAATAAAAAAACTATTCGTATCAAAATTGATGTGAATAGTTTTTTTAATTAGCTACTTAAACACTTGTTTTAAATTCACTTACCGGATATATGTCTTCACCATCTACTTGCATATAAAGTGTGCTGTTTGTATTTAGGCTTATTTCTTTACCGCGATAAAACTTAACTGCACCTAAAATAAATCTGTGAAGTCCTAAATAAATTAATGGGAATAATAGGGTGAGTAAAAACTTGGGTAATGATTTAACAACTACTAATTCTAAATCATTTGAATCCCTTAACTTTTTAGGGGCTATTTTCATACCACCGCCAAAATATTTGGAGTTCATCACCGTAGCTAACCAAACTTTTTTTAGTTTAATGTCTTTACCATCAATATTAACGTCTAAATCAAATGGTTTTGATTCTATAAATGATTTAAAAGCATTTTTAAAATAATTTGATTTATTTTTTAATTGTTTTGACTGATTAACTTTATAACAAACCATCCCATCTAATCCAATTCCAACACCATTTATAAATAATTGTTCGGTATTATTAATAGTTAACGATGGTAATTTTTTAAGATGAGGATTAATTAAAGCTAGGTTATCAATAACTTTAACGGTTCTGATAAAATCATTACCGGTTCCGGCCTTATACATATAAACCTTGGGTTTAATCATAAAATCTTTAACTTTATTAGCAACCCTATGTAAAGTACCATCACCACCAACAATGATTATTTCATCATCTTCATCAAAGCCATTTAAAAAATCTTTAACATCTATTATTTCTAAGATATTTAATATTTTAACAGTTTTATTTTCTTTAATTAATTTTTCACCTAGTTTTTTAGCTAGATTCACACTTAAACCTTGACTGGATAAGGGATTAAACAAAATTATTGTCATTTTATTTTACTAATATGCCAAGGGCATATTTTTTCTTTCCTCTTCTTAAAATAATATATTTATTATACAATAAAGATTCATTCATTTGGTAATTAAAGTCTTTTATCACTTCCCCGTTTACAGAAATTGCTCCATTTTTTATAAATTCTCTTGCTTCACGGTTACTTGAGGCTAGATGGGTGTCTTTAACTATTTCAATTAAATTTGTATCTTTATTAATTTCTTTATTATCTAACACTCTTTCTAAGGTTTTAAAATCAATTTCTGAAAGTTTAGAGAAATCTCCACTAAATAATGAATCGGTTACTTTTATAGCTGTATTATATGCTTTTTTACCATGAACAAAAACAACTACTTCCTCAGCTAAACGTTTTTGAGCAAGTCTTAATTCTTTATTTAGATTTGATTCATTTAAAATGTTTTCAATTTCTTCTTTTTCAAGGGTTGTTAAAAGCTTGAAATAAGTTAAGATATCATCATCACTTGTATTTAAAAAATATTGATAAAGTTCATATGGTGTCGTTAAATTGGGATCAAGCCAAATCGTTCCTGATTCACTTTTACCAAATTTTTCGCCATCTGATTTTAATAATAGCGGTGAAGATAATGCAACTGCATCATTTTTACCAATTACTTTACGCATTAGATCAAGTCCTGCTGTTAAGTTCCCCCACTGA
Organism: Acholeplasmataceae bacterium; assembly: GCA_041656835.1. Classification (GTDB taxonomy): domain Bacteria; phylum Bacillota_I; class Bacilli_A; order Acholeplasmatales; family Acholeplasmataceae; genus Acholeplasma. Next base: position 3,264 of record JBBACV010000178.1, read on the forward strand.
TCGCTACCACCAAATTGAATTTTAACATTATGATTTTGATACAAATGTAGCCAATCAATAGATTGTAGAATCATATATGAAAACTCAGTATAAGATATTCCTGTTTCTAATCTTTTTGAAACGGTTTCTTTTGCTAACATATATGAAACAT
>JBBACV010000179.1:0-3410 GCA_041656835.1 Acholeplasmataceae bacterium
AGATGATAAAACCACCAAAGGTAGTCTAATTAATAATCCCATTAACTTTAAAACTAATTTTTCTGAAGATAGTCATATCATGTTTGTTGTTGAAAAAAGCGATAATAAAGCTTTACTATGGGAAGGAAAATCTTTACCGAACCGGACAGTTTATTTAGAATTATATAATTTTGAAAATAACACCTGGGAAACTAAATCCTCAATGAAAGTAATTGATAAAGATGAAATTATTACTCTTGGTTATAATTATGAAGATGAAAATGAATATTTAAATAACGATGAAATTTATGTTAGAGTCGTTTCTAAAAACACTAACAAATTACCTTTAATTGATAAATATATTTATCATGCAACTGATATTCAATATATGGTTATGAATGGAATTGTTGAAGCTACTCATATGGCTAATATCGCTAAAACTTCATTAACAGAAATGACAAATCACATGATCAATTTATATGATGAAGGCTTATTAGAATATATCGCCATGACCGGGGACTTTGTTCAAAGAACAAATGGTAAAAATGATGAACAATTAAAAGAATGGCCATTAATGATGGAATACTTTATGAATCCACTTTTAGACAAAGGAATTCCTTTAGGAGTGGTTTCAGGTAATCACGATATTGGTGCCTTAAATGAAAACCCTAATCGCAAAGATGGTGAGATAGGAATTGATTTATTTGATGAAGATTTAATTTATGATTACTTTTATGATAATTTAGGTGAGAATGTCTTTAAAGATAATAGTTATTATGGTGGATCGTTTTTAAATAATAGAAGCCATTATGACTTAATAAATATTATGGGCCATGACTTTTTATTCTTATATTTAGGGTGGGGTTCTTCAATTAAAGGAATCCACGTTTCTGAATTGGATATTAACTTTGCTAAAGAAGTATTAGAACTTTATCCGAATCATACGGTTGTTATTGGAGTTCATGAATACATGGGAAATAAGGGTTTAAGATCTCAAACAGGCAATTACTTATTTAACGAATTAGTTAAAAAATATTCTAACATTAAATTTGTTTTAAGTGGTCATATCAATGGAACATCAGGATTAATTGATTATCTTGATGATGATAATGATGGTTATTATGATCGTAGAGTTTTACAACTTTTAACAAATTTCCAAGAAGAAGGGGGAATAAATAATTTAGGTGCTTCATTTATTAGAAGAATTGGTCTTGATTATACTAATAATCAAATGATTTTTGATTTATATTCACCGGTTATGAATGATTATCAAATCTTTGTTGGAGCTAATCCTCTTTACGTTAAAAAATATACTTACTTTACCTATGATTTTGATTTAGAAAATAATGATTATGGATTATTAACCTTAGGATTTGGTGAATAAAATGAATGAATTAGGTGAAAACATAGATCTAATTGCCAAACAAGAATATGAAACCGCAACTTTTATTAGAAGGGGATTTTCTTATTTACTTGATGTATTAGTAGTTATCGCTATTTTGACCGCTTTTATATATGGCTTTAAAGTGTTTGATGACATTAATAAATTTTTTGAATTATTTGAAGCAACGGCAGAAGATTTAGAAAATGAAGTTTTATATTTAGAAATGAGAGATTTATTTTTAGAAGTATTGTTGAAAGTATATTTATTTTATTTAGCTTCAAAATTAATTTACTTCACTTTAATCCCGGCTATCATTGGGAATGGTAGAACTTTAGGTAAGTTAGTAGCGGGATTAGCAGTTTTAGATGAAGGAACATTAGAAGAGATTAGTCCAAGTAGACTAATCTTAAGAGAGTTTTTAGGAAGAGTATTAATAGAAACAGTTTTAATAATTCCCTTTATTATTTCAATATTTATATCATATTACCGGGAAGACTCAAAATCTCTTCATGATTTAATCGCAAAAACAGTTGTTATTAAGGAAGAGATGTTTGAAATAACTAAGTATTAAAAAAATAATAGTATTAACCTAAATATAAGTCCCAGTTTATATTTATAATTATAAAAAATAAAATATAGTTTATCTATATAAAAAAATTAGGAGGAAAATATGAAAAAGAAATTCATAGTTTTATTAGTGTTGATATTTGGATTAGTTTTAGCTTCATGTGATGAACCGGCTGATGATACAATTAAGTTAGAAGATATCCAAATAACAATCACAGAGTTTGCAAGTGGGGATTCAGTAAGCTCCGTGACTGAAGACTTTGTTTTACCAATTGGATTTGATAATAATGTTACTGCGACTTGGGAAAGTAGTAATACAAATGTTATTAAAATCTCTGGTAAAAATGCCGAAGTTACAAGACCAGAAGATAGTAATAAAGAAGTTAAATTAACACCTACATTAAAATATACCAATAAAGATGGCGATTTAATTCAACTAAAAAGAGAAGCAATTACTGTTACAGTCATTAAGGCTGAAGAAGAAGTAATAGATTTATCAGCCATTGAATTAGTAATTGTATTTGCAACAGGTGATGATATTAACAATGTTACGGAAGACTTTGTTTTACCAGTAACATTTGAAGGAGGCGTTACCGCCACATGGGTATCAGATGATACTGATGTAATCGTAATTGAGGGTAAAGATGCAACAGTGACTAGATCAATAGAGTCTGATAAAGAAGTTAACCTAACAGCAACTTTAAAACTTGATGATGAAACACTAGAAAGAACACCAATAAAAGTAACTGTCTTAAAATTAGACCTATCACCAGTAGTTGAAGGAACTCTTTATCATTGGATGCCAAATTCTGTTGGTGCAAACTTAGTTGCTAATATAGAAATATATGATGCTGATCCATTAGATGTTGAAGTAAAACTTAACGATTATGATTTAGTTGAAGGACTTGACTTTGAAGTAATCAATGATGAATTAATTATATATGGAGACTTTTTAGTTGAAAAATCTAATCAACTTGGTGATTATGAATTAGAGGTATCTACTTTATATGGTTCAACTATTTTTGAATTCTTTGTTGTCGATAATCCCGAGAATACTTCAATTGAAACTAAAGAAATAGAAGTAGCTGATATGGGATCTTTAACACAAGCTGTATTAACAGAACCAATCGCTGGTGCTCCTGAAGTTATGATTACGGAAATAGGATCTGATGCTGGAAAGTTTTCATATGTTGAAGTATTCAATAATACTAATAAAAAAAGAAATTTAAAAGGACATATGTTAGTTTTTGCAAACACAGCAGCAGAAATAAATCTAGGGACAGTTGTAAATAATAATGGTTTATTTGGCGTCCCTATGGGAGCAATACCCTTTTTAATCGATGAAGACTTTGAACTAGAACCTTTTGAAACCGGTATTATATGGTATGTTTTAGGCGGGAATGACACGCCTTACATAGTTGGTGTAGGGGGAAGTTATGATGAAGTAGGGCTTGCTGCTAATGCTAATACATGGTTATTT
>JBBACV010000180.1:0-3409 GCA_041656835.1 Acholeplasmataceae bacterium
AATTTATTTATCTTAAAAACAAAACAATTAAAGGGGTTATAATTGCTCCTGGTATTTCTTTATCAATTAAAGCTTTAAACTTAAATACTGCCCTACTTCCAGAAGTTGAAATTAAATTTCCTGATAGATACTTAGGTAATAATACAATTCATTGTATCCAAACTGGGGTATTATATGGAACGGTTTTATCAATCGAAGGATTTATTAAAAAAATAGAAGAAGAAGTTAAAGAACCGTTTAAAGTTATCTTAACCGGAGGTCTTTCTAATTTATTTTCTAAATACTTAGATAATAGTATTATTAGAGACCCAAGATTAGTCTTAAAAGGATTGCTTAAAATATATTCTAAAAACATTTAAAAAGGATATCTATTATGAATTATAAATTACAATATAAAAAGTGGCTAGAAGAGCCATCACTTTTAAAAGAAGAAAAAGAACAATTAAAAAAAATGAATGAAGCAGAAATTGAAGAGGCTTTTTATACGGATGTAGATTTTGGTACTGGTGGGATTAGAGGTATTTTAGGACTAGGAACAAACCGAATCAATTTATATACCATTAGAAAAGCAACCCTAGGATTAGCTAATTTTTTAATTAAAGAAAATGAATTAAATGGAGTCGCTATTTCATATGATAATAGATATTTTTCATATATATTTGCGAAAGAAGCCGCAATGGTTTTAGCTAGTCAAGGGATTAAGTCGTTTTTATTTGATGAATTAAGACCTACGCCAATGTTATCTTATGCGGTTAGACACTTTAAAGCTTCAGCGGGAATTATGATTACTGCATCCCATAATCCAAAAGAATATAACGGTTTTAAAGTTTACAATAAAACCGGAGCCCAATTAAATGTCTTAGAAGCTACTAAAGTGATGGAAGAAATAAAAAATATTAACAGTCCTTTTAATATTAAAACAACTGATAATGATTTAATTAAAATTATTAAAAGTGACTTTGATGATTTATATTTAAAAGAAGTTGAAAGTATTTCATTATTAAATTTAAAAAGAGAAATTAAAATAGTATATTCACCTCTCCATGGAACAGGTGGAACAGTTATTCCTAAATTATTAGAAAAAAATGGTTACGACGTTAACCCCCTTTTAAAACAAATGATTGTTGATCCATCTTTTTCAAACACTAAATCATCAAACCCTGAAGATAACGATGCTTATATAGAATCATTAAAATATGGTAAAGAAATTAATGCTGACATTATTTTCTTAACCGATCCAGATGCGGATAGATTAGGGGTTTCCGTGCTGCATCAAGGAAAATATCATAATCTAACCGGAAACCAAACCGCTAGTATTATGTTGTATTATATTTTATCCGTTAAAGAACAACCAGATGGTTTTGTCTATACTACCGTTGTAACAAGTAATTTAATTAAAGATATCGCCAATTTTTATCATAAAAAAATTGGTGAAACCCTAACTGGTTTTAAATTTATTGGTGAACAAGCTGAATTAATTAAAGGTAAAGATAATTACATCTTTGGTTGTGAGGAATCATATGGTTCTTTAGTTAAAGATTTTGTTCGGGATAAAGATGCTGTTCAAGCCGTTTACTTATTATCAGAAATTGCTAATTACTTAAAAATAAACAATAAAACATTAATTGATTATTTAAATGAGATTTATGAAAAGTTTGGATTTTATGCCGATAAAACGGTTAGTTTAACCTTTAAGGGAATTAAAGGTTTAACTAAAATAAAAGACATTATGAAACATTTTAGAGAAAATGATTTGAATTTAGAAAGTTTTACTATCAGTAATAAGATTGATTATATAAATGGCCATGTTAATCCCCATAATATTATTCTTCCAAGTTCAGATGTCATTAAATATGAAAGTGAAGATGGTTTTATCGTCTTAAGACCATCAGGGACAGAACCAAAATTAAAAATATATTATTTAGTTAAAGACGATGCTTTAACTAAAGCTTATTTAAAATTAGAAAATATCGAAAAAGAATTAAATAAAATCATTAACTTAGTTTAAGGAGAGTGAAAAACATGGTTTTAAAAAGACGAAAAGAATATTTAAAATTAATTAATCCACAAAGTATCTCAATCTTTTATTCAGGAAAAGCCCCACATTTATCTGCTGATTCATATTACCCTTTTTATGTAAATAAAAACTTTTGGTATTTAAGTGGCATAAATCAAGAAGATACTTATTTAGTGATTGTTAAAGGTGATTTAAATTATGATACGTTTTTATTTACTAAAAAGCCTGATCCTTTATTAGCATTGTGGGTGGGTGAAAGTTTAAGTTTTGAGGAAGCTGCTAAAATATCAAATATTAAATATGAAAACATTTTTGATATTAGTGAATTTGAAAACTTCGTTACTAATCTTTTAACTTCATCAAGAAGATCAAGTTTTGGGTCTATTTATGAACTTTATTTTGACTTTGATCGTTTTAGTTTTAAAGACTTACCCAAAGAAAATGAACTTTTAGCAAATGACTTTAAAGATAAGTTCCCTTATTTAAAAATAAGTAATAGTCATCCTTCCTTAGTAAATTTAAGAAAAACAAAAGATGAGTTAGAAATTAAATCAATTAAAGAAGCAATCGCTATTTCTAATTTAGCTAATACACATCTTTTAAATACCTTAAAAAATGCTTTAAATGAAAGTGATGTTTTAGCTGAGTTTTTATATATATTAAATAAGAAAAATGTTATCCCTTCATTTGACCCAATCGTTGCTGGTGGCATAAATGCCACTATACTCCACTATACCGATAATAATCAACCTTTAAATAAAGATGATTTAATTCTTCTTGATCTAGGTGTTAAATATAACGAATATGCTTCTGATATCACTAGAACCTATCCTTTAAGTGGTAAGTTTACTAAACGTCAAAAAGAGGTTTATGAAGCAGTTTTATCTGTTAATAAAGATATTATTAATTGGGTTAAACCTGGTATTACCTTAAAAGAATATAATGATAAAGGGAAAGAACTATTAATAAAATATGCCAAAGAAATTAATTTAATTAAACACGATGATGAAATCTCTAAATATTATTATCATAGTCTAGGGCATCCACTAGGACTTGATGTTCATGATGTCGTTAACCCTTTAATGCCATTAAAAGAAGGTGACGTCATTACCGTTGAACCTGGACTTTATATTAAAGAAGAAGGAATCGGTGTTAGAATTGAAGATGATTTATTAATTACTAAAGATGGAGTAATAAATCTATCAAAAGAAATAATTAAAGAAGTAGATGATATTGAAAGACTCTTAAAATAGAGTCTTTTTTTTAAAAATTAAAAAAGTTAAATAACGATATTTTTCCTATTATAGAATAGGAGGATTAAATTTATGAAGAAAATAGTTTTAGTATTACTTTTTATTTCTTTTTTTATTTTAAGTAATAAAATTACATACG
>JBBACV010000181.1:0-3401 GCA_041656835.1 Acholeplasmataceae bacterium
GGTTTGTTAGATACCCATTCAACTGTGTATTCTACTTCTTTTACAGTAACCTTGTCAGCTAATGCTAAATCAATAATAGCTTCTTCTCCTGGATCTAATTGTTCCTCAACATAAATTTTTATTGCTTCACCATCTATTGCTTTTAACACTAATTGGTCAACCGCTGTAGGAACTAATTGTGCATTATTATGGAATCCTATTGGAACACCAACAAGATCAACCATTTGCCCAACGAGCGCGCCAGCAAATATATCTTTTAATGCCTCATATCCATCAACATAACTATATATATAGAAAATTATTTCAACATCATCTCTTGTAAGAATAATAGAAACATGACTAGTTCCAAGTGTAGGAATGTTTTTAATTCTCAATCCTTCCATAGAAAGTAGTTTCCCTTGATGTTCTCCTAAAAGATCTAAATCCAATTCACCTAAGACAACTGGATCAGGAAGGCCTTGTTCTGTTTTTAATACTTCTACCTTTAAAATTGTTTTTAGTTGAATTTGGCCATTATAATTGTCAATGACACCTGTAATAAGAACTTCATTACCAACAACTAAATCATCTACATAGTCGGTACCACTGCCAACATAAATATAAATTCCAGCAGTCGCATCTTGTATAAAAGCATTTATTCCAGCAACTGCAGTTACAACACCCTTAACGGAAACCTTTGAGTTAACAGGTTGATTTCTAACAAAAGCAACACTTAAATCATCTTGTTCCCATTTTGCATAATAAGTAATTTTTGTAACATTATCATCCTCTGCAAAACCTGGATATGATTCTACTGCTTCTCCATCAAATGCAGCATTATCGTACCAACCATCAAATGTATAGCCAACACGCAAAGGACAAATAGAGAATTCTTCAGGTAACAACATATCTTCTTTAATAGATGATGAATCATCTAGTAAAAAGTAAATATCAATTGGTGACGTACCAGAAGTAGCTGGAATATTCTTAACTAAAACCAGATTTCCTACAGCTAGGTTTTCGAAAACATATGACATAACTGGTTTGTAAATTCCAGTTATCTCATCATGATATTGTATATATAAAGTAGCATCATCGTGCGAATATCCACCACTACCTTTTCCTAAAACTTCATATAAATTGGGGGTATTCGTTTCTTTAAGGGCTATATTATACCAATTAGCTTGTGAGGATGTTTTAACTATTACGGTTGTCCCACTCCAATCAACTTCATTAAATCTTGATGCTTGAACGTAGTGTGCAGATGTTCCACCGTTTAATTCAAATGTAACTTCTACTGGTGCATAGCTTAAACCTTCCCATCCAGCATAGAATACTTTATCACCAGTTGCCCCTGCTGGAATACTAGTAACAGGATCACCCTCTAATTCAACATTTGTATACCAACCGAGGAATAAATATCCTTCTTTTTCAATCGTAGGTAAATCTTTTTTCGCCTCGTGTGTATAAGTAGTTGCTTCTTCAACAAGTTCTACTTCACCATCAAAGAAGGTAACATCATATTCAACAACTTGGTAAACTAATGCGAATACCATTCCTTCATCAACAACAACATTATCACCAGCATTATAAACATCTTCTCCTACTTTGTAACCGACAAAATTATAATTTACCCGCTTTGGAGGTTCTGGTAAAACAACAGTTCCACCTTCATTAATCATTGCGTATAACTCATAATTCTTTAATATCTGATCATTAAAAGTAGCAAGGGTTGCATATTTACTAGGTACATTAAAGTCAATTGGGGCATAACCCATATTATCAGTTGCCTGATTAAAGAAGTTAGCAAATGAGAACGTTAAATGCATTAAGTCCCATAATTGGAATAGCGTTTCTGGATTAGCAGCATCAGGTGATGTTCCATTACCCATAAGAGCAACTAATTGTCTTTGAGGATGTATTCCGCCTTGAGTAGCCATATAATCTAATAACCAACCCCATTTTTCCTCATATACCTCATCATGGAAAAACTTATATAAATTACTATTGGAAATATCTTTTGTTGCACTTCCGCCAGCACCAGTGCTTGCACTAGCATGAAAATCTGTTGCTTTTAATGTAGTCCAAGTGGTTTCAAACTTAGCATTCCAATCTTTAATAAATTCTGCACGTAATTTATCAGAATTAGTTTCATATTCATTAAAACTAACCTCATATTGTCCGTATGCATTAAATCCAACAACACCAACTAAAGGATCACTATAATCTGGGCTACCAACAAATTTGTTTGCATCAGGAGTAATCACTGCACCATCTTCCAAATATGCATTCTTAGTTGCATCTAGTGTTACAGGGGTTCCAGCTGTTTTTGCATCTTTTATATAGAATGTTGTAGGAACATCTACAAACTTATTAAAATTAACTAAAACATTTGCGGTTGCATGAACACGATCTAAATGTACACCAGCATTAATATTTCTAAACTCATTGCGTAAAATATGTAATGCTTCTAGAGAATCATTATTATTCATACTACCAAAGTAGACCGCTACACCACCAACGTCATCAAATAAGTTGTCAGCAACCAATACTCCCATAGTTGTTCCTGGAAGCGGTGATAACCAATTAACTTTGAAAGCATCTTCGCCAATGTTTAAAAACATATTTTCTAATACTTTTGTCTCACCAGCAAGACCTTTAGTTGTATCATTTACATAAAAGGCAGTTTTGGGAATGTTTTCGAATACATTTCCAACAACTTCTAATCCTGCATGATTATCTAAGTATACAAAATATTCTAATGCACTATCTTCTGCAATAACTGTAAAATAATTATAAGAAATAACTAAATCGCGGCTATAGCTGCTTACTGCCTCAACAAAGTAAATAAATCCATTACCATCTTCAAGTTTAGATTCTACAATATTGTAAACAAATTCGAATCCATCAACATTAGTAGCTACAACTTCTGTAGTACCAACAGGACCAAGAACATTTAGAACTTGTGATTCATCAACAAATTTAAAACCTTTAATTGAAACATTAGCAACTTCTTTACCTAAAGTGATAACACCATCAATAATTGCTTCTTCTTCACGATTATCCGTATTTGGATTAACATCATGGTTTGGACCAATTAAAGTTACATTATCGACTTCTAGTGTAAAATCACCAACATAAGTTCCAGGTAATACAACTACTACATCACCTTCTACCAATGCATCAACTGCATCAACTAGATTAGTAAATAAGTTTACTCCTACTTGATATACAGCATCATCTATAATAATCTTTTGTCCATAATATAAACCCGCAAGATTTTCATCAACGATAACTACACCTTCAACTACTTCAGGATCTACCCATTTAGCATATAAAGTAAGATCTCCTGATAACCCTTTAGGTATTACATCCATTACTTCACCATCAAGGTCTACATTATCATACCATCCTGCAAAGAC
>JBBACV010000182.1:0-3355 GCA_041656835.1 Acholeplasmataceae bacterium
GATAAAAGAAAAAATCGGAGTATTAAATAAAGGATTTGCTATGCCTCAAAATTCTGTTCCTAATGATCCTAATACCGTAATTCCAGCAGTAATAGCTTTTGGACTAGCCGTTTGTAGCGTGCTAGGTGCTGCATTTGCAGCGCTGTGTAAATGGACTTTTATTACCAAAAAAGAATGCGAACAACTAAGAAATAGATGTCAAGAGCATTGTCATGAGATACGCGAGACTGACAAAGAAATAAATAACTATAAGCTTGACCTCATATACCAGGAAGTCAAAATTAGCAGATCTAAGTTTGAAGACTTGTGTGAGTTTATGGGCGATGTTAAACGATACATGAAAGATCATTGTAGCTAAGGATTATACTATGCCGAAGTTTAGTAAGATATCTAAAGAACGCCTGAGCACGTGTGATAGTCGACTTCAGGAGATCATGAATGAGCTCATTGAATTCTATGATTTCTCAGTGCTCTGTGGTCACAGAGGAAAAGAAGCGCAAGAAGAAGCCGTAGCTAAGGGCACAAGTAGTCTTCATTGGCCAAACTCTAAGCATAACACAGTCCCTTCTTTGGCCATTGACATTGCGCCGTATCCTATAGACTGGGAGAATATTGAGCGATTTAAATATCTCGGCTCTTTAGTATTTAAGATTGCAGTACGGAAGGGAATAGCTTTAAGGTGGGGTGCTAGTTGGGGAGATTATCCTCACTTTGAGATAAGGAGGTAGGATGCGAAAAGCTGAGTTTTTATCAGAGCTCCATATGCAGGACACACTCTACCCTAGATATATAGAGCTCCTTGACCCGCTAGGATTCTATAGCGAGATTCTGGGAATGGAGCTATGGGTGCCAGAATGCTTTGTATGTGACAAAGAGTCAACACCCATAATTGAGGGGTTATCAATGCGCGGTGGGATATTCCATGACTATTTGTCCAGAAAGGATTCTAAGCCAATAGTTCCTAAGTCTATAGCCGCGTCAGTCTACATGGAAGTGATGATAGTCCGCGATGCTCAGATTGCTGAGTTTATGGAGTGGAATAAACGACGCCGAGCTGCGCAAACTATCCGCAGGAATGTAAAAGTAAGCGTTGTACGTGTGTGGCCAGGTTATTTTCACAAGCACTTAGTTAACGCAACCCTCAAACAACTTTTGGACAAGTGACTATGGAGCAAAAAGAGATTGCAACGTTAGAAGAAGCGATAACTTTAATTTGTTCAGTAGGTATTGTAGATAAGTATAAGCGCGCTGCATTTCCCAAAAATGCAGAGGATAAGATGCACTGTGTAGTTAGCTATGTAACAGGTAGGCTTCGAGGGCTGGAGCAGAAACTTATTAACGAGATTGAGTATCAAGGTAGGTAAGAGTAAGGGAGCCGAAGCTCCCTTACTTCATTAGGAGCGCGCGATGCTCGCATTAGCCCACATTACAGCGTCTTCAATATGCATAAAAGCAATATTCTTTTCTCGGCTGTCAGGGCATACGGCCTCAATCATTTTTGCTAATTCTTTTGCGGTATCTCTGATAAGTCCATAAGCAATTGCTTGTCCTTCTTTTGGCGCATGATAAGTATAAATCTTATCTAAGTCCATTATTCCTCCTCACATTATAATGTAAATTAATTCCAAGGCAATAATCATTAGCAATGCTGCTTTAAGCTTCATCCTCCTCTCTCCATATTCCTAATTTGTTAAGCACAGCTTCATAGTTCATTCCAGGTGTATACTCTATAGCATCTTTTTCCGCTAGTACAATCTCATAAGTAGCTTTAGGTGCAAAGTCAACCGCAGACTGTATTCTATCTAGCGCTTCATCTTTTAGCCAGCAGAAGGGGCTTAACCCTCCTTTGCCAGACTTCTTATTTGTCCACTTTATTTGGTACAGTTCGGTCATTTCTCCTCCAGGTCTATAAAACTTACTGGAATGCATTGCTCTTTAAGAATCTCAAGAACAAGCTCTGAGTCCCAATGTGTCGCGCGTTCTAAACACTTTTTGGGCGTTATGACTCTTTCTATTCCTATCTGAATTAATTGCATTAAGCACGCCATACAAGGTAAGCATGGATAAATGTAGATCGCATCACCTTTACCCTGCGCAGCCATAATAGCGTTTACTTCTGCATGAAGCATAAGCTTGTTCTTAAGTTCTTGGTTATTCAGTCGTTCATCTGAGTCATCCACTGCTCGCGGAAAGCCATTAAAACCGATGCTGCGCACATAGTTATCCTCAGTTATAACAGCTCCTACCTTCTTCCGCGGGTCCTTTGACCAAGAAGAAACGAGACGCGCGAGCTCGAGATACCTCTTATCCCACTTGGCCATCCTTATCTCATACTCAATCCAAATCCCGTCTAAGTCAATTGTCACAGCGCCTCCAGTTTTCCTAAGATTTCTCCAAAGGTTCCTTTAACAGTGAAGAATTCTTTATCAGTGGTGTAAATAAAACATACGTTTTTACGTGTTTTGTCTTCGCCAAATCCTATGATACCATGCCGATAAAGAGCTATTTTTTCACCATTTGTTGTCTCAAATATGATTAGTTTATTCATCCGCAAGAACATTACAATCAGCATATCAAGAGCTACATTTGTCCTGTTGTCGAGTGCCGATTTAGCTTCAGATATAAGCTTCTCGGTCTCTTCTTCAGATAGCTCATTCAAAGCATTCTGCAGTGTGAATCTAAGCGCATCGACATAAAAAGGATCATCACTCATACTCCACCTCCTAAATTCTAACGACTTTAACCTCGGGTTTATTTTCTTTTATAATCTCTCGCAAGCGCTCTCCCGCAGCTTTAAGTATCTCAGTAATATCTATAAAAGTTTTGCTAGCTAATATTTGGCCTTCATATAGATTATAAGTAAAATACCTGTCTCGTAAAAAAAGTGAGGTAGGACTAGGTGTGTTAGTCTGTATGTAGAATAGAGTACCATTTTTATATATTTCAGCAACTACATTACCGTAATGGCGAGCTATTTCTGCGTAACTGGCAACGTTTTCAATTGACACGATTGTAGTACGATCGCCTATTTCGGTATACTTAATCACAGTCTGCTTCATTTTGTTTTCCTCCTGTTTTATAAATTTATAATTTTTGACAGACTCTTTAAATTGTTTATAAAGCTGCTCAGCGTACGTATCTTCTTCAAAATAAGCTATATTAGTTATTATACCATTTTTTAGGCTCTTCTTTCGTGACTTAAAGACGCCATAACAAATAGGGTTGTTAAGAAAAAATATTTTCATAATTCACCTCTGTGATACTTGTAAAGGTACTCAAGGAACTGTTTTTGGCCCCATGCCTTATTCTTTATTGCCTCCATAATAGCCTCATCGATCGTGTCTCTAAGAATGAA
>JBBACV010000183.1:0-3350 GCA_041656835.1 Acholeplasmataceae bacterium
TAAAAAGAGTCTCAGCCCCACTTTTTGTTTTGTCAAAAAGTGGGATAAATGATGGCTTAAGTGGTGAAACTCCAGTTAAATTTATGGTAAATGACTTAAATGAAGAAGCTGAAATTGTCCATTCTTTAGCTAAATGGAAAAGAATGGCTTTATATAATTATGATTTTCATATTGGTAATGGTTTATATACCGATATGAACGCAATTAGAAAAGAAGAAGTTTTAGATAATCTACATTCTATTTATGTCGACCAGTGGGACTGGGAAAAAGTTATTTCAAAAGAAGATAGAAATTTAAATTATTTAAAAGAAGTAGTTAATAAAATAGCTAATGCTATTTATTTAACTAGTGTTGCCATCAATAAAAAATATAAAAAGATCGATTATATAGCGCCTAATGATGTTTTCTTTATTGATAGCGAAGAACTTTTAAGATTATATCCGAATCTTTCTAGTGAAGAAAGAGAATATGAAATATCTAAAAAACATGGTGTAGTTTTTATTATAAAAATAGGATATCCATTATCTAATGGAAATCCTCATAGCTTAAGAGCGCCAGATTATGATGATTGGGAATTAAATGGTGATTTAATTTATTATCATAAAACTTTAGATACTAATATTGAATTATCAAGTATGGGAATTAGGGTTGATAATTTATCATTAATTAAACAACTAACCTATTTAAATAGGTTAGATGATTTAAAATATGAATACCATTCTTTAATTAATGATAACAAACTACCTTATACAATCGGTGGTGGTATAGGACAAAGTAGATTATGTATGTTACTACTTGAAAAAGCTCATATTGGTGAAGTGCAATCTTCGGTTTGGGATAATGAAACTATTCTAACAACAAAGGGTAAAATTAATTTAATCTAAACCGTATGAGTTGACAAATATAAGTTTTAGGCTTATATTATCATAGTACTTAAAAGAAGGTATTAATCGTGAAAACAAGATCGCCTTATTTAATTATTGTTTCATCGTTTGTTTTATTAATTATTATTGGAACAATTTTATTATCATTACCAATTTCTAAAATTGGTAATGATATTACATTTATAAATGCGTTTTTCCTAACAACTTCAGCGGTAACAATCACAGGGCTTTCTCCAGTCGGCTCTCTTTTAACATCCCTTAGTTTATTTGGTAAAATTGTTTTAATGATTTTAATTCAACTAGGGGGATTAAGTATCATAACATTTTCAATCTTTATTATTATGTTATTAGGTGGTAAAATTGGTATTAGTGAGAGATTTTTAATTAAAGAAAGTCTTAATCAAACAAGCTTAAGGGGATTAGTTAAATTAGTTAAACAAATTGTTTTAACAAGTTTTATTATTGAAGGAATTGGTGTTATTGTTAATTTATTTATATTTATTCCTAAAATGGCTTTAAAAGAAGCAATTTTAGTTAGTGTCTTTCATGCCGTTTCCGCATTTAATAATGCTGGGTTTGATATTTTAGGGAACAATAGTTTAATAAATTATTCGAATAATTTATTACTAAATATAAATACTTCTATATTAATTATGTTAGGTGGTTTAGGGTTTATTGTAATATTTGATTTACTTAAAAATAAATCATTTAAAAAGTTATCGATTCATTCTAAGATTGTTTTAAAAGTAAACTTAATATTATGGATTATTGCACCTTTAATTTTTAAATTAACTAATTATAACGATATCACATTAATGGAGGCATTCTTTTTAAGCGTAACATCAAGAACGGCAGGATTTACATCAGTAAATTTAAATCTTATATCTCATGCGAGTTTGTTGGTCGTTATGGTTTTAATGTTTATTGGAGCCTCTCCAAGTTCCACAGGTGGTGGGATTAAAACAACGACTCTATATGTTTTATTTAAAAGAATTGTAGGGTTTGCATCAGGTAAACCTTTGGTTGTAAATAAGAGGTTAATTGAAGAAAAGTCAGTTATAAGAGCTTTTTTACTAACAATTCTTTCAGCTAGTTTAATCTTTTTAGGGACATTTTTATTATTGATTTCTGAAGGATCTTCGCTACACCAAAGTTTATTTGAAGCCGTTTCAGCCTTTGGAAATGTCGGACTTACTTTAAACTTAACGCAATCCTTAGGAGTTTTATCTAAAATTGTCTTATCAATTATTATGTTAATTGGTAGAGTAGGTCCTTTAACCTTTATTTTAATGTTTAATCATAATTGGTATAAAGAAGATATTATCAAAGTAGATTATTTAGAAGAAAAAGTAATTATTGGGTAGGTGTTATGATGAAAAAAAGTATCGCAGTTATTGGATTAAGTCGTTTTGGTCTTAATTTAGTTGAAAGTTTTAGTAAATTAAATGTTGATTTAATTGCCGTGGATCAAGATAAGGAAAGTGTTAGAAAAGCCGGAGAAATTATTACAAATGTCTTAGTATGTGATTCAACCGATGAAGAAGCTTTAAAAGATGCTGGGATTCAAAATGTTGACCACGCGATTGTCGCGATTGGTCAAAATGATAAAGCTAATTTATCTGTTAGTATTATGACGATTTTAAAGTTAAAAGAAATTGGGGTGAAGGAAATCACCGCTAGAGCAGATGATTTATCAACCCGTGACATTTTAACTTTAATTGGAGCTGATAATATTGTCATGCCAATGCAAATAGCATCAGAAAGAATTGCTAATAAGGTGGCTTCTAAAAATGTTATTGATTATTTTAATATTAAAAATGAATTTGATGTTTATGAGGTTAGAGTTAGTAGTTTATTTGAACCACTTTTAATTACGGAATTAGATTCTAGAAGTAAATATAAAATAAATATTTTATTAATTGAAAGAAATGAAAAAGTAATTACCCCTAATAAAGATACAATCATTAGGCCTAATGATGATATCTTTATTTTTGGTAGTAAAAAAGATATTCCTAAAATTACCAACTTTTTTAGTTGAGTACTTTTACTAGGCTATTTTTAGAATAGCTTGTTTTTCTTAAAATGTAGTATAATGGATTATATTAATTAGATTAAGGAAAGGCTTATGAAAAAATCTAAGTTAAGCAACAGGAAAATATTTTATATTTTTAGTGCTTTATTCATAGTGTTAAATATAGTTAATACTTATTTTTTAACTAGTAATACTTTAAATAGATACTTAGTTACTTTCGATAGAACTTTTTTAGGAGAACTTAATTCGATTATTGGTAATTTGGCTATTATATTATTGATATACTGTTTAACAATTATTTTGGTGAAAAATACTAAAAAACAATTATTAACATTAACCTTAATAACTTTATTTTTAAATATAGGGATTTTCTCTTTAACGATATTTACGAAATTTTATGGAACAGCAATGTCTTTTAGAACTTTAACAGTCTT
>JBBACV010000184.1:0-3350 GCA_041656835.1 Acholeplasmataceae bacterium
ATCATCATCTTCAAATGCCCATTTAGAAGGAAGAATAATTGTTCTTGCTTCATAAAAGGGGCTTTGACCATTAATTAAAATTTCAATTTGATTCGTATCAATTAAATTATTAATTTCATAATAATCAATCATCAAATTATATAATCCTTCATCGATAGTTCCAACATTAAAAGAGATGTTTTGATTATCATCTAATATTGAAATTAATGATAAATCATTAATATATTCATGATACTCTAAAACCATCTCACCATATAGGGGATCATATTCATCTATTTTATTACCGTTATAATTTTCGACTAAAAAAACTTGATCATCTTGAATTTGCGTTAAGTTAAGATAATCACTTGCCATTAAATTTGAATAAGAAATAACTTCATCATTAGTTCTAAAATTTTCATAAGAATTATATAAAGGCTTAGCTTCAATATAGTTATTAATTGTAGATTTTTGAAAAAATGATAAACCTATAATTATAATTAAAATTAATCCTAAAGAAATATAAATAGTTTTCTTTAAGGGAATTAAAATTAAAATTTCTTTTAATTTATGGGTTCCTTTTTTAACTACCCTTCTTATCCAAAACATTTGATGTTTTTCTTTTAATTTAATTTTTCTTTTATAGTCAATATAATAAATAATAAAATATAATAATAAAATTGTACCAACTATAAGTAAAATATATTCTGTTAGACTCAAAATGCACCTCAATTTTATAACGACAGGTGTGAATTAATCACACCTGTTGTTATATTATAATATATTAATCTTCTAAATCTTGGTTACTTAAACCTATTTGATAAAACTCATTAACCTTTTTATTCCACTCAACTGCAAATTGTGGAACTGAATCAGGACCTAATTCAACTAGCTTTTCCCAGGAATACGATGTATTGTTTTCTGCATCATTTACCCATCCCCAGAAATCTTTATATCCCGGTAGCCATTTATCTAAATCTGGTTTAGCTTTTTCAATATGATTTAAAATGTAACTAATTCCTTCAATCCCGTCGACTAATTCATCAACGCGGTCCCAAACTTCAGGATAATCAGCAATTGGGAATCTATCTAAGTAACTAGGTTCTTCACCCTTAGCTATTTCAGCTTCTCTAGTTTCAGAAATTGCATCTAATCTTGCATGCCATCCTTGTTTACCGAAAGTCATCCACTTAGCTAAAAGATATGCTTCCTCAGGATGTTTAGTTTGAGATGAGATAGCTTGATAATCTAAAATAACTGGTGGATAAAATCCTTGACTACCTTGAGGATATGGCCAAAATCCTAAATTCATACCCTCTTCTTTTGCTTGTTTAATTACCCAAAACTGCCATGAACCTTCAATATCCATTGCGGCTACACCAGTTTGAATTAAATACCCATTTAAGTGAGGATATCTTTCTAAATCATCTTCAGTAAATCTTGTTGTTGTTCCATCAACAAGTTGATGATAAGAAACTTTTTCTTTCATTGCTTTAATCCAGTCTGTTTCAACATTAGAATCATCTGGATCTACATAATTAAATTTTTCACCGTCAAAAGTATCATACATAACAGATTCATTTTCCATTGTTGGCCATACTTGTTGGAAATCAGGGGTTCCATACCATGTATCTAAACCTACAACTGTATTATCCGGATCACTAAATGAACTAGTTTTAATTGCTTTTGAAATTTCAAGCATTTCACTAAATGTCCAATCCTTCACAGGATATCCATCTTCATCAATTCGGTATTTACCTTCAACTGTTGTTAAATTTCTATTCTCAAAAATATCTAAATTAATTAAAATACCTTTTAGAAATTGGAAAGAAGGAACTGCAAATCTTTTTCCATTATAAACTCCAGTATTTGCAATATACTCATAAACCAATTGTGTGTCCGGGTCATTATCCCAATACTCAGCAACATCAAGTGTTAATCCTGCTGAAACAATTGTTGGTACGTTATCTGTGGCAAATACATCAGGTAGTAAATCAACCGATGCTGCTAAAATTAGATTACCGGTAAATTCATCTCCTGAACCTGAAATCTCAGTTCTTAATTCAACATCAATATTAGGATACTCTTCTTCAAAGGCATCAATCATTTTTTGATTTAATTCTTGATCGCCCCAATCAGCATACGATAACTGAATTCTATTTGATACTTCACCATTAGGTCCACATGAAACTAATACAAATGCCACTAAAAATACAAATAAACTTATATAAATTTTTTTCATCCAATCACTCCTTAATATCTAGGATATAAAACAATGTATTCAATTAAGAAATCACCAGGTTCTGATTCTAAATCTTCACCTAAATTACCAAAGTCAATTTCTAATTTAACATTAGTAGTTAAATTATCAACAGTAAAATCAAGTGAGACAATAGTTTCTTCATCTTTAACTAATGATTCATCATGGAAACCATCATCTAATAATGAACTATATCCTGCTTCCGGTAAAATTAAGTTAAATCTAACATCACGATCAACAGATGAGGTAATTTTTACTTCTAAAGTATAATCACCAGCATTTAAGTTAAAGCCTTCTTGATATAAATGAGGCATGTGAGCAGCATCACCTAAAGCAGTCATTGAAATTAATAACCCATCTTCGGTTAATTTATATGAAGCATCTGATCCATTTTCATTAAATAAAGTCCAATTAGGTGCACTTTCAAAATCTCCATTAATAATACTATTGGTTGCTTCATTTGAGTCATCTAAAACAACAATATTATCAAAGATAATAAATTCAGCATCATCAACCGTTCCACCAAAGGCACTTCCTAATTCAATTTTAAATAATTCATTTCCAATTATTTCAGATGGGGTTGTAAAATCAATTGTATAAGTAGCTTTTGATGTTGTAATATCAACAAAACCTTCATCTTCAAAGAAGTTTGTCCATGGATCAACCGGAACAGCCGCTAAGACTCTAATTCTAGCATCCTTACTTGCGTATGCATCAAAGCTTAAAGTATATGTTGTATTAGGTTCTAAGTTTAAAACACCTACATCTTCACCAGCTAAATTACCTAAAGCTAATTCATCTTGAATTAATTGTAAAACCCAAGATTCATTATTAGCATTATTTAAAAAATCAATATCAATTCGGTATTCACCATCAACAACATCAAAATGTGCAACAGAACCATCCCAATCATTTACAAAACCGCGCCAACCTAAGTCTTGGAAGTATTCATTTCCTAAAATACTTTCTTCATCTAATTCATAAATAGCCGCTTCATAAATAGTGAATTTTCCATCATTAAAGTTATCCGTATTACCTAATTCGAAAACAAATTTAACCACATGAGTTTCCATGGTGTTAGTAAAGATAAATTCATGAATAGTTTCTGATT
>JBBACV010000185.1:0-3299 GCA_041656835.1 Acholeplasmataceae bacterium
ACCATTAGTTTCGCAGGAACTAAAACCGACGCTGCAACAGAGACTAAGTTCTTTGACATGAAAAAGAATGTTATCATTGATGATGGTTTCAAGCAATTCGACGTAGTAGACCCAACTGGGAACAGGTTTACCATCGCCAAGGTCCGGGATACCGGGGTGATGGAAACCACGGATGGCCGGTATCTGGTTGACATCGATGGAAAAGGCAATTATTACCAGGTTCACAAAGATTACGTACCAGCCAACAAAGTTGTCCTTACTACAGATGAATACGGTAATCCGGCCATTACCAAGGTGTCCAGACCGGGATCAGTAGACACCTGGCAGGTTACATATACTGACGATTTTGGAGAAGTACACAATGTCGTTACCACTCGAAAAATCACCACCAATGACGATGCCTTGGAACTGGCGGTTGAATGGGATGCGCGTCTCAAAGCATTGCCTGATCAATATCAGGCGGTTGGAAGTCACGCACCAACGCCAGTTGCCGATGAAATGCTTGGCGGCCCCAACGGATACGGTGGCGAAATGGGTGATGCCGGTCCAATCGGAGGCGGCGGAGGAGGATATATAGATGATGCTACTGGGGGAAATATTGTCACCGGGCAGGACGTAAGCCAGTGGACCTATAACCAAAACTGGGGAGCAGAACTCCGTTCTATTGATAACGGAAAGACCTGGCAGGTTAAGGACCCCGAGACCGGCAATATCCTTTCCACCACTGAATATGAAGAACTTGTATTGCAGAGAACCGCTGACCGATCCCCCAAATACGATGCAGAATTAAACACATACACGAAGTTAAATAAGGATGGGTCAAGGGTCTATCAGGACTCAGCTGGTAACTGGGTGTCAAAAACAGATCTCGACGCTGAAAGAGCAGCAATCGCCAGGAACAATCCAACCTACACCTATGGCATCGATGAGGCTAAAAACAACGCTAGGACCAGGACAAACTCGGCAACAGGGGATGTTCAGTACATGGACCCCCAAACCGGGAACTGGATGTCCAAAGAGCAGTTTGAAAAGTTGCTGGCTGCCGAAGAAACTCCAATATGGAATAGCGAGGGAGGATATTATTATTTCAGGAAGAACGATGGAACTTTCGAGATCCTGAATCCATATACCAATGTTCGACAGACCCCGGAGGAATACGGTAAGTATCTGTCTGATCGACTGGCGGAAACCACTCCTACAACAACTACACCAACAACAACTACACCAACAACCACTACCCCGACCGAGTACACGCCATCTTACGTGACCCCTACCCAAACGGAGCTATCAGACCTGTATAACAGCCTGGTTTCTTCTCTTTCATCCAGGACTGGAGGAGCAGACGCCGTTGCAGACGCCTGGACTAGATTCACCCAGACAGCCGATTTTGGAACGCTAACACAATCCGGAGATGTAAGTCTCCTGGCTAAAGCCAAAAATGGCGAGGTTCTGACAGAAACCGAGATCGCGAGAGTTCAATATCTCAGATCGCAAATGAGTGACACAGCCCGTATAGCCTTTGACGAAGCTATGGGGGAGACACCAATAAACATAATGTCCCTATCTGATTTCCAGAATCATGTAACTGCATCCAGAGACAGCATAAAGAACCTGAGTGATGCTGATATCAAGAGTTCCAACCTTGGACCAGAGAAAGAGATAATCGTCCACCAAAGCAAAGCCGAAGCAAACATGGATGACTTCCTGCAATTTGAAGAGTTTAAGAGCGCATCCAAAGCGGACCAGGACGTGATAATGGATGAGATCAGATACTTCATTGGCGAACCAACGACAACATCCAATCTTCTGGATAAATTCAACACCATAAAATCAACATGGACTGCGAAAGCAACCCTGGCCTGGAATAAGATAGTTGAAGCCCTGAAATCAGCCAAAGAGCTGATATCCCAAATGCCGGCTTCCTGGATAGATGCAAATGCCGATTACAACATGGCAGAACTGATTCTAGGAAACAGCAAGTACAGCGACATCTTGGTAGTCACTGGAACAAAAGGACCAACAAAGGCGTCACTGGCAAAGGCCTTTGAAAAGGCCACCAACGACGGAACCATCATTAGCGGGGCTAATGACTGGCAGGCAGCTGTACACAAATTCAAGAAGATGGACGGCTGGGTAGTAAGATCTCCCGAGGGAGAGTTCTCATTCATACGAAAGAACGACATCGTGTTCTCCGCCGACGAAGCAATGAACGTTGCAGCAACTCCTGCCAAGATGTTCTTCTGGGAAAAACCAGTTAATGTCCCGACTGAGTTCAAGGTCCCTGATAATGCCTCCGGTAGCAAGGTAGTTGCTATTAACAAGGCCGATCCGTATGCAGCGGACGAAGCAGTTTGGAAAGGTCTGACTGAATCTGGAGGGCTCGACTTCGACATGAGCAAAGAGTTCGTTAAAATAGATCTCCTCACCGAAGATGGAATCCTGTGGTCCACGGTCCGTGAAGCAGATAAATCCGGCTCCTTCCAGATAGGACGCACAGTGGAAATTGTTGAAAAAGACGCGGTTCGGGTGGGAGAGCTATCGGGCATCGATCTGCAAAACCTTGATGCAGCAACATTTCGAAGCCTGCTCGAAGATCCAGATGTGATATCAAATATACGAGCCATACCGGACGAAGAGCTGCAATACCTTACCAAATATCTGGATGATACCCGAGTGGCCATGGTAGACGATATCAGAAAGACACCAGAAGTTCGCCCAGCTGTAGAGACGGTCCCAACCGAGACTCCGAGTATCAGGGTCCCGGAGGAGGCCCCGAGTCCAGGCGCAGTCACTCCCGAAGGATTGGCATCTGAGTATCAGGAAGCTCAAAAAGCAGTTGCTGCAAAAACAGCTGAGAGGATAGCTACAGAAGATGAGCTATCAAACCTGGGCCGGCAAATGCAGGAACTGGGAGCCAAACTCGAAGATGCCCCATCCAGGGAAAAAGCTGGAATAAAATCTCAGATCGATGGCTTGAAGGCGCAGGCGGATGCGTTGAAAAACAGGGCACGCAGACTGAATCAAGAGGTGTATGACGCCAGAAACGTGCAGCAGTCCCGAGGAAACCAGTTGATAAATGGTCAGACAACCGTTGATGATCTCCTCAATCAGTTGGACGGTTTATCTGTTCGGGATGGCCGATCTGCGCTGGACGAGGCCCTGGCCAAAAGTGAGGACCTTAAAACATATCTCCGAAACACCTCCCGAGAAGAGGCCGAGCAATTGGCCATGTCCATCTCTGAAAAGCTGGGCAGCGACAGGTCCGCCGCAGAAAAGATCATGGGGTTCCATTACCAGGG
>JBBACV010000186.1:0-3282 GCA_041656835.1 Acholeplasmataceae bacterium
ACGCCATTCTTCGCGCTCCGCGACCAGGACGAGAACGCGATCACACCGTCACCTGTAGCAGCAGGAGACGTATATTGGTTTGCTGCCACGTTAGACGCCGCCGATACCGCGATAGCCGTCCAACCCACAGCAGCGGCAGGCACTATCAAGGTCAACGGTGTGGCGGTCACTACAGGCGAATGGAGTGACGACATATCAGTGACGGCAGGCACTACCAAACTGATCGTAGTTGAGACGCTGGAAGACGAGAAGTCAAGCAAGGCATACAGGATACACGTAACGAGGCCAGCAGAATGAGAGGAAGAGGGACACCAATCGAACTGGATAAAGTCCGGTATTTGAGATACACCGCTGAGGCAATGGAAGATTTCGAGGAGACTATGGGATACGGGATCTTCTACCTGATCGAACAGGCGAGCAACGAGAACGCGGTCCACAAGTTCATGGAGATCAAACCGATCCGGGTACTCCTCCAGGCCGGTCTGAAACATGAAGACCCGCAGTTAGCCGATAAGAAACTTGGCAAACGGATCTCCGCCAGCCTGATAGACACCTGGATACAGTCCGGCAAATCGATACCCGAGCTGTATACTGTTGTCCTGAACGCCGTCAGGAAAGACCAATGGCCGACTATGGATACCACAGGGACGGAACCGGACGGTGACGGCGACACGGGGGAATAAATGGCGGGATTGTCTCCCGCTACATCAAGCAAGTGAGCGGTGTAGCATATGACCTGTGCGGTATCAGTCCGAGAGACGTCTGGCAGTATACACCGGAAGAAATTTATTTCATGCTGGACGTTGCCGCCAGGCGGTATGAACGCGAACAATACCGGGCAGACTTCCGGGCAGGGATGGTATGTTCACTTATAGCGAACGTATACCGCGACGCCAAACGCAAACCCAAACCATTCACGCCGGAAGACTTCATGCCGGTGACGAAACAGCAGGAGACTAAGAAAGTGAAAGTCGCCCAGACGGAAGGGGAGATGCTGAAAATGCTGGAGATAGTCCACGGGTGTTTTAAGGACGGGGTGATGTAATAATGCCGGAGTTCACGCAACTTGGCCCGACGATGGGTTTTATCCTGGAACTGAAGAACAACCTGAAGAAGGAAGTCTCTGTCGCGAAAGCGGAGATGGAGAAACTTCGCCAGGAATCCGTTCAGACGGGCAGCGAGATTAAACGGCAGTTCAAAGCCGCGTCAGACGAGATCCGGGAGATGGGTCAACAGCTCCAGAGTATGGGTATGAAGATGACTATCGGCGTCACCCTGCCGTTAGTCGCTGCCGGTGCGGTTGCTGTGAAGACCGCCGCTGACGTTGAAGAGATGACTAACAAGTTTGGCGTTCTTTTCGGCAGCTCATCAAAAGACGTGGAGAAATGGGCGGCGGCACATGCTCAAGCGGTTGGCCGGTCACGATACGACATCATGGGATACCTTGCAGACACGCAGGCCGTCCTGACGGGTCTTGGGATGACCACGTCCGAAGCGGAAACCCTGTCAAAACAGATCGTTGAAACGTCAATAGATATCGCAAGTTTCCACAACGCCGCTGACGTTGACGTGCTGCAGGCGTATATCTCTGCGTTAGTCGGCCAGACGGAACCCATGCGCAAGTTCGGGTCGGATGTAACAGACAACACGCTCAAATTCTACCTGCAGTCCCAGGGTATCGAAGCCAACGTCGAGCAGATGAGTTTCCTGGAGAAGGCCACTCTCCGCGCTAACATTATCACCACCCAACAGACCGCCGCACAAGGTGACGCCGCCCGGACCGTCGATTCGTTCACCAACCAGATGAAAGCATTACAGGCCGCTGCGAAAGATATGTCCGTGGAGTTCGGAGAAGAGCTGATCCCATACATTCAGTATATGACCAGCTCGTTGAACGACTTGATCGGCTGGTTCAATAGCATGGATACGTCCATGAGAAAGAATATTACGATAGTTGCCATGTTCGTTGCCGGTATCGGGCCTGCATTATGGATCACCGGGAAGTTCGCCGCAACCATCGTATCACTTACCGCGTCAACTGAATTGTATACCCTATCTGCTCTGAAAGCCACCGCCGCCACGCGAGGGTGGACGGTTGCGCTCATGACCAACCCTTACACTATCGCATTAGTCGCCGTTACCGCTCTTGCTGCAGGTATTATCTATTTCACCACCCAGGCAAACAAGGCAGATGAAGCCACAAACTCATTAAATAACGCACTCAGTAAGACAGCGAAAGAATGGCGGGATATGGCAGAAGAAGCCCGGAAATACGCAGACCAGACCCGCGAGATCCAGACTGCCGAACAATACCGCGTGATCAGTTTCATGAAAGGAGAATCTGACCGTATTGTTCTTATGCACGAAGAGCAGGCCGCACAAGCCGAACTAAACGCTATAGTCCGTGAGTTTTACGATGTGGCTAACCGTGACATGGACGATCTCAACACGGCGATCAACAGCCAGCGCACGTTAGTTTCCGACCTGACGGGCGAATATGATAAGCTGGTCCGTGAACTTGAAGATTTAAAGAATATTGATGAAGATATCGAAGACGCGGGCCGGTCGTTAGAACACGCCGCAATCAACCAGATCAAAGCAGAAGAGCGGTTAGCCGAAGTGAAAGGCGATCCCAAATCCACCGCCACCGACATATGGGCCGCCGAGCTTGCATACCGTGACGCTATCGACGCTTTCGAATCTGCTGAACAGGATTACCTTGGCAAACAGGAAGAACAGAAGACGCTGTTAGCAGGAGGCACGATTGAGAAACGGCAATCCGAGATTGATAAGATCAGTGACCGGATCACTACAGAAACCCAATTGCTCTCCGACTTAAACGAACAGTTGAAGATAGAATATGATTGGTTTTCTCGAATCCAGGAAGTAGTTGAAGCGATAGCCAACGATTCGAAAACAATAGCTGAAGCGCACACTAATGTCGTTGGGTTAGCTGCAGAACGGGGGATTGATCTAACAAGTAACGCCACTGAAACCGAACGGCTCCAGGAGCTGTCAGGCAGGACGGGTATCGGCGGTATGGTTGCAGGAGGGGCTACTGGCGGGGCTGTATTCGAACACAACGGCGACGTGATTATCACCGTAGCATCAGCGGAAGAAGCGAAAACCACGTATGATTATTTCATGACTGGGGGGCTCTACCCATCATCCCATAATAAAGGATACAAGGAGATCGGGTAATCATGGCAATATCATTTGATTCCACGACACTTTCAGACAGCCCGTATATCGAGTCCATGACTGCAAGCGCAAAATCGTTCC
>JBBACV010000187.1:0-3271 GCA_041656835.1 Acholeplasmataceae bacterium
TGTCGCGATGACACCATTAATTAGTATTCAAATACTAGGGTTGATTTATAAATACCGCGAAAGAAGAATTGCAGTTGATGATGATAGTAAAACTGACTTAGTTCTTAATATTGAAAGTGAGGAAGATTAAGATGCAATTATTAATTCTTATTACTGAACATAATCAATCTAAAATTATTTTAAATGAATTAAGTAAAGATTTTAATTATTTTACTAATGGATTTACCTTTTTAGGAAAAGGCACGGCTTCAAGAGAAATCTTAGAAACATTGTCACTAGCAAAAACTGAAAAAGATGTTTCACTAATATTAGTTAAAGATAGTGATTTACCCATAATGCTAAAAAGAATTGATGATAAATTTAATTTAACTCAAAAAGGAAAAGGCATAGCATTTGGTGTTAAATTAAATAGTATATCATCTAAAACTTTAGAAATACTAAAAAAGGAATATATAGGGGGGAATAATAATGAGTGAAGAAGTTAATCAATCATTAATTGTTTATATAAGTGATTATGGATATGCCTATGAGGCAATGAAAGAAGCTAAAAATGCTGGTGCTAAAGGTGGAACGATCTTACACGGCAAGTCATCATTATCAAGCGAAAAATCAAAATTTTTCGGAATTAAATTACATACAGAAAAAGATATGTTATTAATTGTATGTACAGATACTGAAAAAGATAATATTATGAGTGCTTTAATTAAAAAATATGGTATCACCACTAAAGCAAGAGGGCTATGTTTTTCATTAAAGATTAGTGATAGCAACGGTTTTAACTTATAATTATTTTTTAAAAACCAAACGTAAAACATTTTATTCGGTGTAAAAAATGTATAAATCACATTTTATTGTGTGTAAAAAATGTGGAATACCCATTTTATTCGGTGTAAAAAGTGTTGGCAGTTGAGGTTAAGTCAAGTGAGAATATGAAATCTAAATCACTTCAGACATTAATATCAAATCAAGAAATATCTTATTGAATCAGATTATCAAGAAAGAATTTTAATATTGAAAATAAAATAAAGAGCTATCCTCTTTATTATAGTTTCTTTATTTAGTGATGTATAAAAATATAATAATCACATAGTTTATATATACTAAATTAAACTATTACTATAATTAACTTATAAAATATTATTACTTTTTTAAGGTAGTAAAATAATAATTTAGTTATCGCCTTTACTATGCCCAAAGGTCCTTATCATTAGTTAAAAATTTTCACAAAATGGCTTTATTAACGCTTTACATAAAAAGCTATGTTTGTTATAATGACCTTTGAAATTAAGGAGATGATATTTATTAAGAAGATGTTTTTAACATTTTTTATTTTTATAGGGACAACACTTTTAAGCTCATGTGTATATGAGAGTGATGTTATTGTCATTGGTGAAGGGGCATGGGAAAGTAATGAATTTTATAACTATGTTGCTAAAATAATTATAGAAGAAGGTTTTGAAAAAGAAGTTGAAATAATACAAGTTGAAACCCCTATTTTAGTTGAGTCATTAATTCAAGGTGATATTCATGTTAATATCGAAACTTGGTCAGAAAATATACCAAGTTATAATCAAAACATTGATGATGGCTATTACGAAGAAATAGCCATAAACTTTGATGATAATGAACAAGGTATTTTTATACCTATGTATTTACATGAGGAATACGGAATTGAAACGCTTCAAGATTTAGTTTCGTATAAAGATATTTTCGAGCAAGAAGACGGAAAAGCAATTATTTATGGGGGAACTAGTGGTTGGGATCTTACTGATTTCTTAAATAAAAAGTTTTCTAATGAAGAAGATTATCCTGAATTAGTTGAAAACTTTATTTTTAAACCGATCAATTCAACAGGAACCTTAAATGCAACCTGAATTGATGCATATAGTAGAGAAGAGCCTTGGGTTGGATATAATTGGAAACCAACAGCTGTAATGGGTAAATATGATATGTATTTATTAGAAGATGAAATATCAGAATACAATACCGAAACAGGAACAGGTAATATTCCTACTAATAAAGTTACCGTTGTAGTAACAAAAGGTTTTGATTTAAAACATCCTGAGATATATGAATTTTTATCAAACTTTGAAACTGAATCAAAGGTTGCATCAGATGCATTATCATATATGGAAGAAAATAATCTAGATGGTTATGAAACTGCTAAATGGTGGTTAAACGAAAACACTGATTATTGGAAAGATTGGGTTTCAGAAGATATTTATAATATCGTTATTAATGCCATCAAATAAAAATACATGTAGCCTAATAGGCTACATGTTTATTGTAGGAGTAAAATATGCAAGAATTTCCTGATATATTAAATTTTGGTGAAAAACTTTCTGAATCTATCGATTCTTTTTTCAAATGGTTTAGAAATACTTTTTCAAGTTTTTTCGATTTTATTAAAAATCTTTTGGATGGATCTTTAAATTTAATTGATAATATCTTTAATCACACTCCTTGGTGGATTATAGTTATCATGGTAATTATTTATTTAATTTTTAAATTTATTTTTAAAAATAAAGATAAGTTAAAATGGTTAATTATTTCAAGTATTTTTATCCTTTAGATCTTTTTTTATAATATTGTAGTTGAAAATCCCAATATAGAGATTAATTTAAATAATACGGTTACCCCTTGGTGGCTTTTCATTTTATTACTTTTTTATGTTACATATAAAACTATTAATCTAAAAATGGCTTTTACCTTATCAACACTTCTTTTTTAATTGGAGTATTAGGTACTTGGGGAGATATGTTATCAACACTATTAATTATTATCTTATCGATAATAATTAGTTTTATAATTGGATTACCACTGGGAATATTAATGGCAAAATCAGATCCAACAGAGAAAGTTTTAAGACCTATTTTAGATATGATGCAAACGATCCCAACATTTGTTTATTTAATCCCTGCCGTAATCATATTTAGAGTAGGAAAGGTCCCGGCAGTGTTTGCGACAATAATATATGCAGTACCTCCTTTAGTTAGACTAACGTCACTTGGAATTAGAAATGTTGATAAAGAAATGATTGAAGCAGGTAATTCATTTGGTTCAACCTTTAGTCAAATGCTATTTAAAATAGAATTACCACAAGCAGTTAAAAGCATAGCTACTGGGTTAAATCAAACAACAATGATGGCAGTAGCCATGGTTGTTACGTCATCAATGATCGGGGCCGGTGGATTAGGTCAAATTGTTTTAGAAGCTACTAACCGTAGTGAAATAGGTAAAGGCTTTGTTGGTGGATTTGCGATTGTTGCTT
>JBBACV010000188.1:0-3222 GCA_041656835.1 Acholeplasmataceae bacterium
CTTCCTCAAATTCCAAAAGGCATAAGTTGGCCACATCAACCAACAGCTCGGTATTGCCAGTCTGCTGGAATTCTTGCAGGCGCTCTATCATGGTCTCTACTCTATCGTAATTAACCTTTCCTGCGGCGTGAAGCAGGCCATACCTGAAAGCACCCATGACCATTCTATTGTGCATAAGTTGTTCGAATGTGTCTGACCACTCACTGCTGCGCAGGCTGCTGAAGTCAGGCAGGCTTTGCGCTGTTTCGATATAACCGCAGGCTTTAAGAAGGTGCTGTCTAAGGTATTCTGTGTTGGTCATTTTGTGTGCTTTATTCAGTGCCGACATGTTTCAGGGCCGAGCATATATACGCAATTTCAGATCTTGGTATTCTGTGACATCCTACCGCTACCATGTCATCGGTTATCTCGCCTATGACATATTTGTCGGCTATCATGTCATTGTCGCGTTTCTTGGTTTTATCAAACCGCTTGAGCCACGTAAGCCCCAGCTTAAATTCTTTTATGGTTATGACACTGCCCTTTGAGGTCTCAACCTGCTTCCCACTCTTGGACAGTCGAAGCCTTGCCATATCCTCTCGGTCTATGTTGGCCCGCTTATACTCGCGCCATTCCTGTATCTTGGACTCAAACGCTTTAGCTTTTGCCTGCTGACGCTTAAGCCGCTTGGCCTCTGCCTGCGGATCTGGGTTCTCTGCCAGGAACGCACGCCTCTCTTGATGCCGCTCTTCTATAGCTTCCAGCATTTCGGATAACTCAAGCAGAGGATAAGCAGAACGGAGCCCGGCGTTGGACAGGAGTTTTTTGCGCCACAGCTTTTCAGACGGCTTGGGCAATATTGTTGGCAGTGACTCAACATGGAATGCCGCACAGAAGTGCCTATAATCAGGTATTAAATGTAAAAGTTTTCTACGTCCTGGCCTGCTCACCTTCTCGGGGTCATACCCTGCCGCTGCCATTATTGCGACAATCTGTTGCAGCAGAGCATTGCGGTTCCCTTTGTGCTCTGTCAATGTTTGTGCATCAACATTCGCTACTTCGAACATCTGCCATCCTGGAGGCATGGCCTGTACAACATACGATGTGTGTCTTGCCGTAGATGGGCTGACGTGCTTGTTATTCAGCAACGCTATCTGCCCCGCATATTTTCGCGCTATTTTGTGGTGCTCGCCATAGGAATATATGGAGTTCCCGCACCAGAAAAAGTTGCTGCCGATCTTACGTGCGCCTGGATCTGTGTTATACCACCAATCGTGTGCTATCGTTCTATTCTGCATCTTGTTCCTTTATGTTGGTTGTGCAGGTCAGTGTAGCTTCAACGCCTTTTTCTGAATCTGCCTTGGTTCTATTTCTTGTGTCCGATTCGTACTTGCCTTCGAATCTTGGAAATGGTGCGCTGCGTAAATACGCCGCTTC
This sequence comes from Acholeplasmataceae bacterium, assembly GCA_041656835.1. GTDB lineage: Bacteria > Bacillota_I > Bacilli_A > Acholeplasmatales > Acholeplasmataceae > Acholeplasma. Next base: position 1,417 of record JBBACV010000188.1, read on the forward strand.
ACCGCCGTTGTCTGCCTGTACGGACATTATATCAGTCTGCCATTGTTTAAGCTGCCGCTGTCTTGCCCTGATCAACAGATCCTCAAGGGTGGCCTGGATGTCACATGTGGCCTCCAAGTGCTCAAATATGATCCTATGTTCTGTTGCAAGTTGTGTGGTCATAATCTTGGCTATTGCGCTGCAGACGGCCTTGTTCAGTTTTGCTCTGCCTGCCATGGTGTCAGGATAATCAGTGCCGCTGATATCTTTCACCGTCTCGGCCTTCCAGAATAATCTTGTGAGTTGATCCCTTTTTCTTGTCAGATCAACTCTCGTGGCTGAAAGACCTTTGGATTCCAGAAAATTAATGAATTCCCGGCAATCCTTGGCATCGCCTGAAACAGTCCACACAGCTGGATTTTTAGGCCAGTCGCCACATATCTGCACGATGCCCTCAGGGCACCTGTCTTGTGTTTGTTCGCCGGCGTGTCTTACACGCACGTAATTCACATTTATTTTGCTCGATAAACTCATGGTCTGTTCCTTGTGTTGCTTAATGCTGCTCTGCATAGTGCTCTGGCCAGATTAACTGGAACAGCATTACCTATTTGTTTCACTATCTCTGTCTTGTTGCCGCAGAAGATGTAGTCATCAGGAAATCCCTGTGCTGCTGCCAGCTCTTTTGGCTGAAGCATGCGGAACAGTATATCGTAGTGCCCAGCCTGCACCAGGCCAAACCTGTCTTTGGTAACAATAGTGGGCATAGGCCTGTCTACCGATGCCGAGGTGCCGGTACCATAATAAGATACCATAAAGGGTGTGCATATGCAGTGCTCGTTTTTAGTCACCAGAGTGGGCACTGGTGCATCTACACTGCGGCATCTGGTCTTGCTGGAGGTATGTCCTAGCGATACCACATAGGGTATTGCCATAGCATGTGAGCCGGTGGTGGTTATTGTTGGTACTGGCGTATTTGTGCTCAGCACTCTTTTAGTGTTGCCGGGCCTTCCCCTATGCTGCGGCAACACCATAGGGGCAATCAGTGAAATATGCCCTGGCCCAGCTGTTACCGTGGGCATGGGCTGCTGCAGTGATCCACTTTTAGACTGCCCATAATGTTTTAATAGAAATGGCTGCACCAGCCCTATATGGTTGCTTCCAGTCACTGTAGGTACTGGAGCGCCCAAACCCCGGGCGAACCGCATATCCCCGCCGCCGTTGAGTAGTACCATAAATGGTTCTGCATCTTTCCCGCCAAATTTCTGCAGACCATGACGTATGCGGGCTATGGTATTGCTGCACAAAGGCTTGTTTCTATCAAAAATACTTTGGCCAAGGATAGTCCAATCTATGCACTCTGCGGCTGCACGCCATATCCCAACGCCCTCTGCGGCCTCTACCGCATGTGTTGGTTCCGGCCAGATTATTTTCTTGGCACCGCGCACACCCTGTATAAAGAGTCTTTTCCTTGTGGTAGGATCACCATAATCGGCGGCATTAAGTATCCGCCAATCTACCGTATATCCTAGCGCCCTTAATGAGGTCAACCAGGCTTTGAACACTGTGCCCTTTTGGGACTTGACCGGCTTATTGTCCGCGCCCAGAGGGCCCCATTCGGTGAATTCTGGTACGTTTTCCACTATAACACGCTCTACATAAAGCTCTTGCAGCCACTTAAGTACTGCCCATGCCGTACTGCGACTCTGGTCGTCTTTGGGCCGGCCACCTTTTGCGCGGCTGTGATTAGTGCACTCGGGACTGGCCCATAACAGCGCCACCTTTTTAACCTTCAACGCTGAAGGCTTCAACACCTCCACATCGGCATTG
>JBBACV010000189.1:0-3220 GCA_041656835.1 Acholeplasmataceae bacterium
CTACTTTAATAGTTTTAAACTCTTCTTTCTTGTTAAGTTTTTATATTTTTTTAAATAAAACTTTATGTTTTTAATTTTTTTCTAAAAAATCAAAGATCTTATCAGCAATAATCATATGGCCTGTTAAATTAGGATGAACTTTATCGTATGTTAAATATAAATAAAAAATTTGTTCTAATTGTTTATCAAATTCAGATTGTAAATTAATAAATGGAATATTGTGTTTAACACCTAATTTTTTCATTTCCTCAACATATTGATACGTCTTTTCTTTAAGAAAATCTTTGCTGTTCGCTTCAATCAAAAATGGACTCAATAATATTACTTTGGAATTAATATTTAATATTTTAATTATTAATTTTTCTAATTCTTCTTTATAAATCAAGTGGTTTTTATTAAACTCAGGAATTTGAGGCCTATTATACGTTCCATGCAAATCATTAATGCCGATTAAAATAAATACATAATCTGGTTTGAAAGGCAATACATCTCTGTCAAACCTATTTAATAAGTCAACAACTCTGTTTCCACTAATGCCTTGATTTATAAATCTTAGATTTAAATTAGGATACTTTTTAATTATTTTAGAGTTTATTAATCCAACATATCCAGTCCCTAATACATTGTCGGCGATACTTCCTTCAACGCCATGTTTATCATAATCTGTAATTGAATCCCCATAAAAAAGGATTGTTTCATTTTTTTTAAATAACATTTTAGCTACCTCTGTTTTATTATTTTTCTCAATAATTGAATTTGAAAATAATGTTTAAATAATTATTTGTTTTATATATTAATTGTTGTGTTGCCTTGTCTGTAAACGAGTTTTTGTTTTTATTAAATAATATTGTTTAATGATATAATAAACATACAAAATATTATTTTAAGGAGTGATTTTTTTGGATAACAAAATCAAAACTGAAAAACACTTACACTATTCAATAAATAATGATAGTCATTTTAAAGATATTTTAGAGTTTGGCAAGGCACTAGGCTCTGAAGATAGGCTCCGTATTTTAAAAAACTTGCAAAATGAGCCAAAATATTTAATGGAAATTTCTAATGAACTACAAATTCCTTTGTCATCCGTTTCTAGACATATTGATATTTTAGCTCAAGCGAAGCTTATATTTATAAGTTATGAACCAGGGCCTAAAGGACATTTAAAATTATGTTCTAAGGCAATTTTAAGTTCGGATATCTCATTCGAAGATTTACCCACACAAAAAGGTATGGTTGAAGATTTTGTCGTTGAAATGCCTATTGGTTTATATAGCAATTGTAATGTTACTGCGCCTTGTGGAATAATAGGAGCAGATAAACCTTTGGGGGCTTTTGATGATTCGTCTGTTTTCTTTTCTACTGAAAGAGCTAATGCTGAATTACTTTGGTTTAATTTAGGTGAAATCAATTATAAATTCCCCTTAGGAAGCCTTTCATTAAAGGATTATAAAGAAATAGATTTTTCTTTTGAAGTTTGTTCAGAAACAATTTATCATTGTAATAAATGGCCCAGTGATATTACTGTATTAATTAATGATGTGGAAGTAGTTACCTTTACTTCTCCAGGTGATTTTGGTGGTAGAAAAGGTAACTTCACTCCAAGCTATTGGCCAATTAATTCAACTCAATATGGTATCTTAATGAACATCTCTGTGAATGAAAAAGGGGTCTATGTCAATAATTCTTTAAAGAATAAGTCCATTAGTTTTTCAGAACTTCATTTAGAAAAGAATAATTATATTAAGTTTGCTTTAAAAATTAAAGAAAATGCTGTCCATAAAGGTGGTATCAATCTTTTTGGAAAAAATTTTGGCGATTACCCCCAAGGAATAATTATGACTTTACGTAATAAAGTTGTCACTTAATTTATAAATTAATTACAATTATTATAAAAACATAATGTAATGTTATTATTTTTTAGTGCTAGATTTAATTAAATCTCTGTACCAATATGCTGAACTTTTTAACATTCTTTCACCAGTTTCAAAGTTAACTCGAATCAATCCGAATCTCTTTGAATTACCGTGTGTCCATTCAAAATTATCCATTAAACTCCAATAGAAGTATCCTTTTATATCAACACCTTCTTTGAAGGCTTTTTCAATTGCAACCAAATGGTCATGAACATATTTAATTCTTGAGTTATCAACAATATTACCATCTAAATCTGGCCACTCTGATAAAGCTACTCCGTTTTCAGTAATGTAAATTGGAACTTTATATTTTTCATATAACATTTTACAAGTCCAATATAACCCTTCACTAGCTACCGGCCAATCCATTGCAGTATAATCAGTGTTTAAAAAATCTATTATTTCGTATTTACCATTACTTCCCATTTTTACGTGTGAACCTATGTATTGGTTCACACCGATAAAATCTAACTTTTGTTTTATAAGATATGGAATCACCAAATCTTTGTAGTTTTCTTTCATCATATTTGCCCGTTAAAATTGTATTAACAAACCAATTTCCCCAAAATTCATCACCGCTATTATCGAAAAATGCATCATAAGCTGCTTTAATATCTTCCTCTTTATCAGATACAGGTATATATCCACCTTGAGCAAAAGCAACCCCTATCTTTATATCTTGTTTTGCATGTTTACGCATCGAGTTAATAGCAAGTCCATTTGCTAATAAAACATTATGTTGTATTTTAAAAACTACTTCCATTGGTAAATCATAATAAGGAGCTTGTCTTTTAGCGATATACCCTAAATTGATAAAGCATTCTGGTTCATTCATTGTCATAAAATTCGTAACGCGGTCAGAAAATAATTCAACACATTTTGTTGCATATTCTTCAAACCATTTAGTTGATTCAGGATTTAACCAACCACCTTGTTCTAAAAGACTTTGTGGATAGTCCCAATGAAATATTGTAATATAGGGGATAATATCGTTTTTGATTAATTCATCAATTAACTTATTGTAAAACTTTAATCCCTCTTCACTTACTTTCCCAACACCATTTGGTATAAGCCTTGTCCAACTAATTGAAAATCGATATGCAGTTAGCCCTATTTCTTTCATTAACTTCACATCTTCTTCAACTCTATTATAATGATCACAAGTTACATGGGATGTATGATTATTAAATATTAAATTACTATATTTATAATTACTAGCAACGTCCCATACTGAAGGTGTTCTATCAGCTGCTTTATATCCACCTTCTATTTGTGCACTTGCAGTTGCGGCACCCCATTTAAAA
>JBBACV010000190.1:0-3207 GCA_041656835.1 Acholeplasmataceae bacterium
ATAATGGATTACCTCAGTTCGATGAACTGGACGGTAGAAGATAAGAAAGGGAAAGAGATAGACGAAGCGATAGAGTTCCTTGACCAGCCCAACCCGCAACAGGACTTTTCAGACATCATCAAAATCACGGTACGCGATATACTCCGGTACGATGCCGGTACAATAATAAAGACGTACAACATGGGTGGCAACCTTGTTGAGTTCAAACCGTATCTTGGTACTGAGTTCTGGCCGGAGATCGACAGGTTGTATTATAAAGGGATGACAGCAGGTATGCCGGTGAAAGGGTGGTACTCCCGTGGGTATATCATGCGGTGGTGGCAACGGTCACGTACAGGGTTGTACATATCGTTCATGCCGGATGAGATAGCCTACATGCGGATGTACCCCAGGTCAGACGACGTGTACGGTACAGACTTCATAACCAGACTGAAATACCAGATCCAGTACCTTATCGACTCGACACGGGCGGCAGGGAAGACGTTCGCTAACGGTGTCGTGCCAAGCCTTGTCTGGAGCCACCCGCAGATATTCGATTGGAACCAGTTGAATCAACGCAGGATGGAGATCAAGAAAGAGAATACAGGTTCGTACAAGTTCGGTAACGTTCTCCACCTGATCAAAGACGAGGAAGTGGAAACGCTTTCCCACACGCTTCACGACATGGAATGGTTAGAAGGTCAACGGTTCATATCACAGATGGTCTGGGCGATGTTCGGGTTCCAGCCGGAAGAGTTCTCCGGTCAGTCGGTCAACCGCGCTACTGCTTACATATCACGTAACGTCACGAAATCCAAGATGCTCTACCCGTTGATGCATTACTACGAACGGATCATCAACAAAGAGATCCTGCCGAAGGTTAAAGGGTACAACAAAGACTGGTCGTTCAAGTTCTCTATGGAACTCGACCTGGACGACGAACTGAAACAAGCCCAGATACTCGCTACCAAAGTCCAGAGTGCTAACATGCTTGCATCTATGGGTGTAGACGCAAAAGACGCGCTTAAAGTGTCGAACGTGTTGGACGATCCGACGACTATCAAGATAGAGAACCCGCCAATAAACATATCCCAACCGATGAAACAACCGGCAGCAGCTAAGAACAAGTTCGGATCAGTGGAAGGTTCCCAGAACAAAGAGATCAGGTCGCCACGGTTCGGTGACAAAGAGGAACGACAGGCAGGCATCAACAAAGCGAACAAGAAGAGTAAGAGTAAAGGGGTATTCAAATGACGCATTATGTAAGGATATACGATTTCGATAGAGGTATCAACATCAACCTATCGTTCGGTAACGACGTTGGTGGTTGGATCGTAGGCAAGAACAAAGACAACCTCCGGTTAGGTAAAGAACTGGTTCGTAACGGTCAGAACGCGCTCCGGCATGACAGGTTCAAAATGGCTAACCCTGTTAAATGGAAAGACATCGTAAAAGATTTCGTTAAGAAACATAACCTTGAAGTTGACGAGTGGGTGACATAGACAATGGAAGCAAACGTAATTATAACCGACGGTAGCGGTGTAGAGAAAGGGGATACCAGTAACCCGGTATACGTTATTGACAACCCCGCCAAACATACGGCAACAACGATAACAGTATCGTGGGCGAAAGACAGCGCGACCAGCGCGGAGATAGATACTTTAGGGTATACTACTCACGGTATCCTTATCCCGGACAGTTTCGACGGTGCAACACTTTCCTTCTTAACATCAACAATCAGTGGTGGGACGTTCAGGTCGTTATATTCAAGCGACGGCACAGAGGTTACCGTAACGAGCGTAGCTACTAACCGAATGATATCGTTTGACACGATCAAAGACGAGTTGACGCCGTGGCAATACGTTGAGATAAGAAGTGGTAGTGCAGCTACTATCGCCGAACAAGCAGCAACCGTAACTACATACCTTGTTTCGAGATGACGAGTTTTATGAAACCGAAAGACGTTGAGAAGAAGGTATACCGATCGCTTAAAACCGGCGGGAAGACGATAGACGAGATTCAGGTTGATGTAGGATCGTCTGTCAGCAAGAAACGGATCTCTATCGTCCTTGACAAACTTCTTAAAGACGGTTGGGTTGAACGGTACGCGAACGAGTACAGGCTTAGGTACGTGTTAGGAAACCCTATCAGCACCCAGAAAAAGAAACAGGACTGGCAGTACGAGACGATCCAGTCCTTACAGGGTAAAGAAGAGGAACGACCTGCAAAATACATGAACCCGTACGTTGACTGGATACCTCACTGCGACCAGGGTGACAGAGGAACGTGTTGTGGGTTTGCCGGTCATTACAAAGCGTGGTTACTCCAACTCAACCTTCTCACTGACAAACCGAACAAGGAAGACGTGCAGAAGATAGTGTACGACGTTCCTGTAGAAGTCTGGGGTAAATGTAGGATGCTTGTTGACCAGAAACATGAACTCGCTCCGTCTGCTGAAGGGTTATACAACGCCTGTAGGGAGATAGAGAACGTGACATACCCGTCAGGGTGCTGGATTCGTGGTGTAGTCAGAGCAATGAAATCTGTTGGGTACACTTACGAGAAAGACCAGATGACATCTAAGGTGTCACGGTGCGTCCCGATATACTACCCTCGCGACAAAGAGTACCTTGAAGAACAGGGGAAAGATCATAAAATAGACGGGTACTCTGCTGTAACTACGTGGGACGGTCTGAAAGACGCTATCTACAATTACGGGTGCGCCCTTATCGCTATAAACGTCTACGACAACCTCGAATCCCGTGGGAAAGACGTTATCTTACCTGATCCGAAAGGATCGGTTATCGGTAGCCACGCGCTCTGCGCTGTAGGTTACGACGAGGGTTACATCTATTTCCTGCACAGTTGGCGGGCAGGCTGGTCTAAGTTAGGCGGGATATCGAAGAAGTATTACGACACGGCGTGTGGTACGGCTTACGTTGCACAGGACTCCGCAGATGTAGGGATAGCGCACGACCTGTACGGGACGATCACAGTCATAACAAACGTCCCGTGCGATATCTGGATCGGTAAAGACAAATACGAAGGGAATAAGGTCAAGATCAGTGCGGAGTTTGACAAGTATTACACCATCGTCGCATCTCCACAAGACACCTGGAAATACATGCCGTCTGAACAGACTGCTATTAAACGGGTTACAAAAGAGTCGCCGGATGTTATTATCGAGTTCCCTTTTGTAGATAAAGAGATTAAAGATCGGATCAGAGA
>JBBACV010000191.1:0-3205 GCA_041656835.1 Acholeplasmataceae bacterium
AGCTTGTTTTTCTATTTTAACATTTATAAATGATGAAACTGTTTCAAAATTAGTATTTATATGTTTATATAATAATCTTTTATCTTTTGTTTCATTTCCGGTTAATACTTCCGCAATTGTATAATTATTCTTTGAGTTACCTATAATATCAAATACTGTTACAAACTTATTGGGATCTACCGTTTTTCTTAAACCTCGTCCTAATTGTTGCAGGTATATAATTGCTGAAGTTGTATTTCTTAGCATAATAATAACATTGATATCAGGAATATCAATTCCTTCGTTAAATTTATTAACTGTTGTAATAATTTCAATTGAATCTTTATCGTCACTCTTTAAAGATTCAATATAGTTTTCAATTTCTTCTTGATTTGATGAACCACTAACAGCGCTAACTGATTTATACCCTAAAACAGCTAGTTCTTTAGAGACTTTATTAGCTTCTTTAATATTTTGAGCAAATATTAAAGCCTTTAATTTTTCGCCATAGTGTCCTTTGTTAGTTATAGTTTCTTTTATATATAAAGCTAATTTAGGGTAATCGAATTCTTCATTATCTTTTAACAATCTCTCGTTTAAATCAAGACCATAATAAGTAAATGGACATACTAGCTCAGCTTCCAATGAATCTAAAAGTCTTATTTCATAAGGAACATTATATTTAAATGTTTCAAAAAGAAATCTGGGATTGTCTGTTCTTTCAGGTGTCGCCGTCATACCTAAACTAAACTTAGGCTTAAAATAATTTATTAAATCATTATATTGAGTGTGCTCACCTATTTTATGAGCTTCATCATAAATAATATAATCAAAATAATCTTTATCAACTTTTTGATAAAGATATGAATAAGCAGTCTTATCAGTTGTAAAAATAATATCAAAATTATTTATTTCATTAATATTAGAACTTTTAAGTTCGATTATCTTTTTGTTAAATATTTTTTTATATGATTTAATAGCATCATTTAGAATTAAACGATTATGAACTAAAAATAAAACTTTTTTAGCTTGAAAGGCTTTAACATCAAAAGCCGATAAAAAGGTTTTACCTGTTCCTGTAGCAGCAATTACTAAACCACGGTCATATTCTTTTCTTGCTTCTTTTAATGATTTTAAAGCTTCTTGTTGCATATAGTTAGGAATGATTTTAGTTTTTTCTAAATTAAAATCATCATAATACTTTAACATCTTAGTTTTATAATTATACATTTCAGTATAATTTTCAATAAATTCCTTTGTTAAAAAGACTGCTGATTTATTATTCCAAATTTCTTCGAAAGTATTTTGATATTCATCAATTAATTTACCTTCATTAAAGGCATCAACCTCTATTAACATTTCATGGACTTTCCCAAAAGCTCTGCTAGATATATTACTACTTCCAACTAAAAGAGTACTTTTTTCATTTTGACTAAATAAAAATGATTTTAAATGAAATCCATTTTCAGTTATATTGGGATCATAAACTTTTACCTTTATATTTAAATTATAAAGTGCTCTTAAAGATCTAGGATCAGTAACTAAACCTTCGGTTGTAATTATCATTCGGCTATTATGATCGTATTTTTTAAAATGGTCAATGATAAGTTGTAGACCAGACCAAACGACATAGCTGACAGCTATGTCAAAACGATTAGATATTTTTAAAAAATATGATAATCTATTTTTAATATTTTTTGATTTTTTATTTACGATAATTTGAGGATTATAGATAAAACTTTCTATTTCTTTATCGTAAATTGACTTCTTTATACTCTTATCCATTTAGGTCCTTTAATTTTTTTACAATTGGTAAATCAGCTGCCGCCCAATCAACCTTATCTAAATCATTAAAACTTAGCCACTTACTATTTAAGTGTTCGTTTAAATTTATATTTTTACTTTCTATACTACATTTATATGAATGAAGAATTAATTTAAAAGATTCATATTCATGATTAACAGTCATAAAATATTTTATATTAGAAATGTTAATATTCAACTCTTCCTTTAATTCTCTTTTTAAAGCCATTTCTTGAGTTTCATTCTTTTCGATTTTACCACCAGGAAATTCCCACTTTTTCGCTAGTTCACCTTCATCTTTTCTTTGGGCAGTGAATACTTTTTTATCTTTTATTATTATTGCCGCAACAACTTCAATTATCTTTTTCATGTGTGTTTTCCTCATTCTATTTATAAAAAAACTTCCTCTGTATTTAATTATACTACATTGGAAGTTTTTTATAAAATTTAGTTAGATCGTTATTTTAAGTAATGTTTGTTTGTAAAGTAATAAATTAAATCTATTGGATATCATAATAGGGAAACTTAAATATTAATTAATTTAAATTAAAGTTCTTTGTTTTATAATTAATAACTAATTGAATTGAATGGTTAGGCCAATAATAATTTAAAAAGAAAGAGAGAAAATGTTTTATCATGCTAAGGCATTAATAACATCTTCATATCCAATAACTCCACGTAATCTATTATTACTATCTGTGACTGGCATATCATATCCAAACTCCTTGATATTTGGTAATACATCAATTAGGTATTCATTACGATGCACTTTCTTATATATTTTATTGTCAATAATATTATCAATTGTTTTATCTTTGGATTTTATAATATCTTCTTTTAAGATAGCACCAATGAGTTTATTATCTTTATCAGTTACATAAAAAGATTCAATATCTTTTTTATTCATCAATGATAAAACATCTTTAACTAATGCCTTCTCTTTAGTAGTATGTTTAATACTTCTCATTACATTCCTAACTTTTAAAGTTCTTGTTTTATCAACATCACTAATAAATGATTTAACATAATCATTTTTAGGCTTATGAAAAAAATCAAGTGGTGTTCCAATTTGAACAATTTCACCATCTTTCATTAAAGCGATTCGATCACCCAATCTAAATGCTTCATTCATGTCATGAGTAATAAATATAATTGTTCTATTAGAATTATCTTCAAACTCTAAGAGTTCGTCTTGCATTTCTTTTCTAATTAAAGGATCTAAGGCACTATAAGGCTCATCCATTAATAAAAGTTTGGGGTTATTCACTAATGCTCTTGCAAGACCAACTCTTTGTTGCATTCCCCCTGATAATTGATGAATCATATAATCTTCCCAACCCTTTAAGCCAACAACATTAATTATCTCTTTAGCTTTTTTAATTCTTTTATCTTTTTCAATTTTTCTAATTTCTAGTGGAAATTT
>JBBACV010000192.1:0-3147 GCA_041656835.1 Acholeplasmataceae bacterium
ATTGTATGCATACTTGGAACATCAAACCCTGTTAGCCACATATCACGAACAATAACTAATTCTAATTCATCGTTATTATCTTTCATACGTCTAGCTAAGGTATCTCTAGTTGATTTAGTACCAATATGTTGTTGCCACTCGAGTGGGTCACTCGATGAGCCTGTCATAACTATTTTAATTTTACCTTTATTTAAATCATCTGAATGCCACTCAGGTCTAAGTTTAACTATTTCATCATATAATTCAACTGCTATTCTTCTACTCATAGCAACAATCATTGCTTTACCAACTTCTGTTTCTTTTGTTTCTTGTCTTTTTTCAAAATGAGTAACAATATCATTTGCTACAGTTTCAATTCTAGTCTTACTACCAACAATCGCTTCAAGTCTAGCCCATTTTCTTTTTAAAGTAGCTTTTTGAGTTTCTTCTTGATGTTCAGTTATTTCTTCATAATCGTCATCAATATTAAAATACTCATCAGTAAAATCAATTTTAGCAATTCTACTTTCATAATATATTTTAACTGTACTACCGTCTTCAACTGATCTAGTCATATCATATGTAGATATATAGTCACCAAAGACTGCTCTAGTGTTTTTATCAGTAGTTTCAATTGGAGTTCCTGTAAAACCTATATAAGATGCATTTGGTAGTGCATCTCTCATATATTTAGCATAACCATAAGTTTCACTAGCTTCAGTATTAGTAGTTTTAATATTAGCTCTAAATCCGTACTGGCTTCTATGAGCTTCATCAACTAAGACAATTACATTCTTTCTATCTGTAAGTGGTTCATTGTCCTCACCTTCTGTGAATTTTTGAATAGTTGTAAATATAATTCCACCTGAAGTTCTTCCATTAAGTTGTTCTTTTAAATGATTTTTTGAATCTGCTTGAATTGGATTAGTTCTTAATATATCACTCGATTTAGCAAATGTACTAAATAGTTGATCATCTAAGTCATTTCTATCTGTAATAACTATAATTGTTGGATTAGATAGTTCTTTTGATATAACTAATTTTGCAGCATAAAAGGCCATGGTAAGTGATTTACCGCTACCTTGAGTATGCCAAACAACTCCAATTCTTTTATCTCCATCTATTGATGTAGCATTTAGTGTACTTTCTATTGCTGCATTAACAGCATGATACTGGTGGTATCCTGCAAGTATTTTTCTGTATCCACTGTCATCTCTTTGAAACAATATAAATGATTTTAATATATCAAGTATTCTATTTTTTTCAAACATACCTTTAATTGTAAGTTCTAGTTGTGGTATAGCATTAGGAGCAATAGTTTTCCCGTCCATTGTTCTCCATCTCATATACCAATCTTTATTAGAAGTTAAAGTTCCTACTTTAGCTTCTGTTCCATCACTTAATACATTAAAAGCATTATATGTAAATAATGAAGGGATTTGATCTTGATAAGTCTTAATTTGATTAAATGCTGAATCGATTGTAACATTTTCATCACTTACTGTTTTGAGTTCAAAAACAGAAATAGGTAGACCATTAATAAAAATAACTATATCTGGTCTTTTTTCTCTTTGTCCTTCTATTACTGTAAACTGATTAACAGCAACAAAATCATTGTTATCTATATTATCAAAATCAAAAACATTAACAACATCGTGTTTAATGTTTCCTTTACTATCCCTAAAGGAAACTTCTACACCGTTATTAATCATTTGATGAAATGCCCTATTATTATCAAGTAGTCCTACTTCTTTAGGTATGATTATTTGTCTAATAGCCTCTTCAATAGCAACACTTGGTAGGCCTTTATTAATTGAGTATAATGCATCACTTAATTTTTCTTTTAGTATTACACTATAATAACTATCTCTAAGTGGATAATCACTATCTGGACTAATATCTGGTCCAGATAATACTTCATACCCTAACTCTTCAAACCACAATAAAGCAGCTTCTTCTACATTTGATTCAAAAAATCCATTTTTACTCATAAAAGTCACTCCTTTATTGGTACTCTTATTTCACCACTCATTAGTTTAGGCAATAATAAATCTCTTATATTTCTAAGTTTAATATTTTCATTGTCATTTTGCTCGATTTTTTCATAAATATCATTGAAGATTTTCTCAAATTTATTTAAGATCCTATCTTTCGGAACTATCAGATTTATTTTATTAATATTTCTATTATTTATTGCTTCTTGTGTTGTTCCACTAGCCAAGCCATTTTTGTTCTCGTCAAATGAAGATGTTAACAAAAATGTCCACACAAAATTCAAATATTCTTTTACATATAAACCTGCAAAGCCTGTAGAAAATATATAATCACTTATTAGTTCAGTACTATTCTTACTTACACGAATTAATTTTCTAGAGTTTTTCATTTTAGCAAACCATAATGTATTTTCTCTTGGCTGCATATTTGCTCGTGAAGGTTTATCTTTCATAGTAATTGTTGTATTTCTATTAGTAATTGTTGTATCAGTAACATCAGCAGTTGCTAAATAAATCTTTTCATTGTTAAATTCGTTTATACCAGATGTTACAAGTTTTGAAATCTTACTATTTCCTAATGGTTCTATATTCCAGCCTTCTGGTATTAAACCAAGCTCACTTTCAACCATTTTTCCACCGCTTGATTTATATGGTAGACCTTCTTCATTTGGAAATTCAAAATCAACAAACCAATGTTTGTAAAGGGTTTGTGCCAGTTCTTCTAGGTTCTTATTGATTTTGTTATTGAGTTCGATTTTGTCATCAAGTGATGAGAGGATGTTGACAATTTCTTTTCTAATACCATCTTCTACTTTCGGAACTGGAAACTTCCTTAATGAATCTAAAGTAATATATTGTTGAGTTGAGCCACTCAGATGAGATAGTAAATATTCATTTGCTTTTGGAGACTTAAGGTAGTAATACAACCATTTACTATCCAGTTCATTTCCAACTTTAAATATACCAACATTTTTTACAGCATAATCAATTCTCTTTGACTTCTCCAAGTAGACCTCTCCTACAGTACCTATCATACTGTAAAGCAAATCATACTGTTCAACCTTGCTTCTTGAATTTATTTTTTCATAGTCATCTTGACTAATTAAATATGCACTATCAAAATCCAATGAATACTCTTTCAAATGCTTTGATGTTATTAATTTTTTTCCTGTTT
>JBBACV010000193.1:0-3130 GCA_041656835.1 Acholeplasmataceae bacterium
ACAAAAGGACCTTGATTATTTATCCTTTCAATTTAAGGAATTGCTGGATGCCAGACTGGAATTGGGAGAACAGGAGGCACTGGAAAACGAGTTGAAGTTACTGGAACATGCCGAGGAAATCAGGCAGCATTTGTTTGCCATTACTTCTATACTCCAGGAAGGGGATTTCCCCGTTCTGGGCCGGATGAAAGAAGTAGAAAAATCGGCTGCTGAAGTTGCTTCCCGGTGCCCGGATTTTTCTGAAACCGCCGCCCGGCTTGAACAGGTTCGCATTGAGCTCAAAGACCTGGCAATGGAATGTTCCAAAACCATTGGCACCGTGCAGGATAATCCTTCCAGGCTGGATACGGTTGCCCGGCGGTTGGATACGATCTATTCCCTGGAGCGTAAACACAACCTTCAGACAGTAGATCAATTGATAGAGCTGAAGGATTCTCTGGATAAAAATTTACAGCAGGCAGATACTGACTTTTCCCGTTTGTATGAATTGGAGAAAGAACTCAATACTCTGATCCTGGAAAGAAATACACTGGCTTCCCGTTTGCATAAAGAACGTACGGCTTGTTTGAACAAACTTTCCGAACAGCTAAAAACCAGACTGGCCCTGTTGGGGATCCCTTATGCCCGGATAGAATTCAATATTGAAGAAAAACCGGTTTACGGATCAACAGGCAATACAGCTATGGAAATTCTGTTTTCAGCCAACAAAGATATTCCTCCCGGGGAACTCAGCAGCATTGCCTCCGGTGGAGAAATGTCACGCCTGATGTTATGTATAAAAACGGTGATAGCACAACGTTCCGGCCTGAGTACCATCATATTTGACGAAGTAGACCAGGGCGTTTCCGGAAAAATAGCAGACAGTATGGGTACGATGATCCACGAGCTTTCCGGTAATATGCAGGTGTTGGCAATAACACATTTGCCCCAGGTTGCAGCAAAAGGCAATTCACATTACCTGGTGCATAAGAATTCCAAAAATAATGTTACCCAAACTCAAGTATGGCCCCTGGAAGGTGAAGAACGTATTAAGGAAGTAGCCAGGATGTTGAGTGGATCGAGCATAACCCCCGCAGCTTTACAAAATGCAAAAGATCTGTTACATTTAAATAACTAATACCATGAGAGTAATCATACAGGAAAACTACGACCGGCTGTCTGCCTGGGCGGCCAATTATATTGTACGCAAAATTAAGGCATTCGACCCGTCCCCCGAACGACCTTTTGTATTAGGACTTCCCACCGGCTCTTCCCCGTTGGGCACATACAGGGAGCTTATTGCCATGTACCGGCAAGGTATGGTTTCTTTCCAAAATGTTATCACATTCAATATGGATGAATATGTGGGCATTTCCGAAGATCATCCCCAGTCATACCATTTTTTTATGCAGGAAAATTTCTTCCGCCACATTGATATCAATCCCGGTAACATTCACATATTAAACGGTAATGCTGCAGATCCTGTGGCAGAATGTGTCGCTTATGAAGAAGCCATAAAAAAGGCCGGCGGTATTCATGTTTTTATGGGCGGAGTGGGGCCAGATGGTCACATAGCCTTTAACGAGCCGGGATCTTCCCTGGTCTCCCGGACCCGTATCAAAACACTTACGACCGATACTTTGCTGGCCAATGCCCGTTTTTTTGACAACGATATTTCCCGTGTTCCAAAAACGGCGTTGACTGTGGGTATCGGAACTATAATGGATGCCCGGGAGGTTTTAATCCTTGTTAACGGACACGGAAAGGCCAGGGCTTTACATCATGCCGTAGAAGGCTCTGTATCACACATGTGGACAGTTACCGCCCTGCAGATGCATCCCAAAGCCATTATTGTATGTGATGAATCTGCTACGGCCGAACTCAAAACAGAGACGGTCAAATATTTCAGGGATATAGAAAGAGATAACCTGTGATCAGGGTAAAAGCGCTACCGTAAAATCAGGCAGGTAACGGATCATACGAATCCCGGTGTTGGAATATCCGCTTTCGGGAGATCGCCGGGAAAAGGAAAACTTATTTTGTAACAGCGGGATATGTAGATTATCCAGGCAGAACTCAAAATCAGAGCCGTACAAAAACATAGCGTTCAAAAAATATAGCATGACATCGTATCCCTGGAATGCATATTGGGAAGGTTCGCCGTCATATATCGTCCGGAAATTCCTCACGAATGCCTTCACTTCATTTGCCGAGTAGTCTGCGTAAACCGAGAGAGGTAAGATAACCTTAAGCTGGTGCAGTGCATTCAGATCCAGCGTTTCAAAAGTCCGCCAGCGGGATAGACCGAACAGTTCAATGGGTATGCTGTCGTAGGCATGCAACAAATGTAAATTGCGCACGGCATCGGAAACAAAAGCTTCATTTTGTGAGGCTATTATGATCTGGTTCCTTTCATTCATGCCAAGTGCTTCCCGCAAGACTTCTGTGACTTCTCTTCCTTGCAGGACATCGTAAGAAAAATGACGGTAGTTGATCAGGTTCTTATCCAGTATTGATCGCAGTCCGGGAGCCACCTGTTGTTCTCCTTCTTCGGAAATGATCCATACAGATGCGCCGTGAGGATCCAGATATTTTAACAGCGATTCCTGCTGGGCCTCTAAAGTCGGTTGTACCTGGAAAAGATGGGGATAGGAATTGACCCAGATTTCTGCATTTCCGTCCAGCGGAGAAACGATTTTTATGTTGCTGTTGCGAAAATAAGCAATGGTACTGCCAATGTCATTGGCGTATACCGGTCCAATTATGAGATCGCTTTTCCCCAGGCTCTCACCGGAAAGCAAAACATCCACAGACTGCCGGTACCAATCGAAAACCTGTAATACCAGGGGCATACCCCTTTCTTTCATTTCCTGGGCTGCCAGGAGAGCCCCCTGGTAAAATTCCATGAATTCATTTCCGGCTATGGTATCGGAAAAGGGAAGAATAAGAGATATAACAGGTCTGTATGAACCCGGAGATATGATATCGTTACAGGAACGTTCCTGCTTTTCTTCCGGAAAGGTAAGATCTACTTCCGGTGATTTTTCCTCAATGTTGCCGGTGATTTCCTGTTTTTCTTGCTGATCTGGATGAGGTATCAGTAATATCTGACCCCTGGAAATGTCCCCTGTTTTCAGGTTGTTAAGTATGG
>JBBACV010000194.1:0-3113 GCA_041656835.1 Acholeplasmataceae bacterium
GCCGCAGGTGGAGCACCTTTTGCTGGATGGAAAATATCTGGGTGCACGTATTACGGCCCCCATCTTATAATCCAGCTGGCGATGCACTTCCCGCATTGCAGTGTCCTGCAAGTTTCGTCGAAGGTATCTGGTGCTACCTTCTGCCATCTCTTTAATGTCCAGTGTTTCAATCACTGCCGTGCCGTGGTTCTTGGCTATTGCGGCAGTAAACTTGTGGATCCTGTCTTGACGGGTATTTGTAATCTTAAGGTGAGTTTTGGAAATTTTGAGCTTTGTTCTATTCCTGCGATTGGAGCCCTTTGTCTGCCTGGATAGCTTGCGCTGATACCTGGCAAGATACTTTTGCTTCTTATGAAGATTAAGTGGGTTCTCACAAATAGTTCCATCGCTGGACACTGCCAATGCTTTAACGCCTACGTCAACGCCTGCAGTAGAGCTATTCTCAACTTTAGGGAGGTCTGGTGTCTCCACTTGAATGGAAACATGCCATTGTCCAGCTTGTGTGGAAACAGCCACAGCATAAATGCGCCCATGGAAACGAAGTTTCTCACGAAGCTTTACGCACCCTATGCCTTGAAGGTGTATCTTGTCGCCCACCAAATAGGACTTTTGGTTATCGCACTGAAAACTGCTGTGAGTTGTTCTCTTTCTGAACGATGGACGATCTGCCCTCTTGTTCCAAAAGTTGATCATCGCTTTACCCAAATTCAGTATTGATTGTGTTTGTGCGTACCTGGCTGTTTCAGCCGCCCACTCCGGCTTCTCCTTCGTCCATCTACGGGACATTGAATATGCGGTGGGCTTTTCGGCTTTAGCTTCCTTAAACTCAGCGTATTGATCTTCCCATGCTTTAAGTGCCCAGTTGTATACATACCTTGCCGTGCCACAGGTTTTTCTTAATAGAACTTCCTGTGCCTTAGTAGGTACTAAACGTATTTTATGGGCTCTTTGCACTTGATTTCTCCTATGAGGTTATTATAATGCCCCAAAATCCATCTGTCAAGTTTCTCAAAGATACTTCGATAAACTACCCTTGTGGGCAATTCATGTGTTTTGTGTTCAACCAGGCTCGCTGCTTCCTGATCGGCTTGTCCTCCTGTATCATGGAGGGGCTCCTCATGCTTTCACATGAGCACTGACTATATCTTCATCCGGCAATTGCCGGAGCATGGTGCTTGGAGCCGCTTGGCCCTACTCCCCTCCGGGATAGTCGATGAACCTTCCGGTATATACCGGCTCGGCTGCTGATTGCCCACGCCTTTACGCGTTGCGGGTGTTCCAGCAATTCTCCATGTTGTTTTATTCTAGGCGTTACCGCCTAGTGAGGCCTAAACGACCTCAAACACATTTTCGTACCAACATCCAGATGTTACTGGGCGCATCATTATATGCCATTTCGGAAACGCCTTTCGCATGGCCGCCAGTATCTCGTAGGGCCTTAGATAATTTGCCTTCTTCATATTTTGTCCTCTCTTACTCGGTCTGCCAAGAACATGCTGTCCAGTGTGCTCCATTCTTGATGCAGTATTCTCAGTGTAGCGATGCACTCTGGCAGTCTGTTCAATACCGCAATACCTATACCCTCGACTGTTTTTGCGGTTATTGCCGGCTCGCGCATTAGTAGTGCCGGAATATATCGATCCCATGTCAGGGTCCATGATTGCGACCCATACTGCTCCACACTGCCTACAGTGTAAGGTTCTTTGAGGCACGTACCGTCCAGATCCCTGAGTTCTACGCTTATGTTGTGGGATATCCACATTTTATCAGCATCAATGCGCAGCACGGGATGGTCCAGCAGGATGCCTATGCTGCCGGTATTTGTATCCCTTTTGGCAATCTCACACATATCGTCGCTGTGGCATTGTGTCAGATTAGAGAGATAGTCGTCAATTATATTCATTTTATTCCTTTATAAAGGCCGTTTAGAGCCTCTGGATTGTGACTTATTATCGGTGAGCGATAATGCTAGTCTATGTCATATGCCTTGTGCTAGAAGTCATACAGCAGCCGATTGCGGCTGCATGTCAGGCTCTAAACGGCCAATGGTTATTCTGTTGTCGAGTCAGCTGCCTTATGGCATAGCATATTCCAGGTATTCTTATATGCCTGTTCAAGCATTGCCGGAGTCAGGTCGGTGTCTGGTGTTGCTTTACCGCACCGGGCAGTGCCGGATGCTATGCAGTCGCACATGCGCTCTATCACGTCTATCAGCGTCACATTCTGAGCAGTTAGTTTCGAGTGCTGCGATGTGAAGTGGTGCCGCTCTGCAGCGGCATGCATCCCAAACCACGATTCGTCACAAAAGGCATCCTTATATGCCGAATAGAACCAATCAAGTGTGCGCAACTTTGACCAATCATGGGTGTCACCACGCTGTTGCAGTAACCGCTGCACTTCCAACAGCAGATTACGTACGTCCTGCTGGTGTTTGTATGTGTTATCACGCAGTTGTTCTTTTGAAGTTACTTCAGGATCACGGGCGATCATTTTTGACCTCTAAGGGCTTTGTCCAGCTTGGCCATCTTTGTATATTCCTCATGCAGCGTCCGACAGTAGACCGACAGTGTATCCTGAATATATTGCAGCCCCTCGTATATGGGACGTAATCCGCACTCTGTGCGGCGCTCTGCTGGAACTATGTTCAAATATACCCGGCATAGTCCGGTTACGTCTATTTCCATTGTACCAACAAATATTCCTTTTATGGCTATTTCGCACATCGTGGTGCCATTGTCTGTCACCTGCTTTACATGCAGTGCCAGGGCATCTGGTAATGCCACATTGCATATCTTTGTTGTTTCAGCTGGCGCTGTCTCTTTAGTTTTTGTTGTCATCATGTGTCCTTCTGTGTATTATTTTGCTTACGCCTATTTCGAAGTCCTGCTTCAGATCCCTGATGAGCTTTGACACTCCCGAGGTGAAGCCTATCGTTTGCGTGCTGCTCAGTATCGTTACAGGTTCAGTGTGCGGCTTGCCGAAGTTGGCCGTTATCTCTATGTCTATTCTCGTCAGATCATGCTCAGGGCATTCCATGCAGTGCCCCATATCGTCTATGTTGCACTCATTGAAGTCGCATGCGTGGCACGGCTGGACTACAGCCCCACAAGAGC
>JBBACV010000195.1:0-3073 GCA_041656835.1 Acholeplasmataceae bacterium
GCAGAAATAACCGTTTCTGATAAAAATTTTGCCAAACGCATAAAAACACATATCTTTGCGGACCTTTTCTCGGGAAGATAAGGAAGTTAACATTATTCAGTAACTTAAAAAAAGATTTATGGCAGTAAAAATTCGTCTTGCCCGCCATGGCAAAAAGAATCACGCTTATTTTCACATTGTAGTAGCAGATTCCCGCGCACCCCGCGACGGCCGGTTAATTGAAACCCTGGGGACATACAATCCCAATACCGATCCGGCAACCATTAAACTGGACCAGGAAAGAGCCCTTTACTGGATCAATACCGGAGCACAGCCTACACTAACTGCACGCAGACTCCTCTCTTACAAGGGAGTACTTCTGAAAAAACATTTGCAGGAAGGTGTGGCAAAAGGAGCCTTGACACAGGAACAGGCAGATACAAAGTGGGAAGCATGGATGCAGGAAAAAGAAGCCAAAGTAGCCGCAAAGAAAGGCAAACTGGAGCAGGAGACACGCGAAGAAACGAAAAAACGCCTTGAAGCAGAAGCCAAGGTTAATAATGAGCGTGCCGCAGCCTTATTGGCAAAACGTGAAGAAGTAGCAGCCAGACTGGCTGCAGCAGCGGCCCAGGCAGCTGCAAAAGCAGAAGAAACCATCGCTGAAATTGAAGGAACAGCCGTTCCCGAAACTGAAGAAGAGGATAACGCTGCAACCGAATAATGATATGGGAAAAGAAAGGTTTCTGAAGCTGGCGACAGTGAGGAAAACCTTCGGGAAAGGAGGAGAATTGCTCTTGAAGATACATCCTGACGTTCCCCAAAACATTATTGACCAATTAAACAAAGAAGAACCGGTATTCATCCATGTGGATGGTATACCGGTTCCTTTTTATTTTACCTTTCTGCAACTCAAGGGAAACGACAAAGCAATCGTTTGTTTTGAAAATTATTTGAACGAACGGTTGGCCGGAGAATGGGTGGGACACACGATCCTCTGTAAAATACAAGATGAAAAACCCCTGGACGACGGGCTGGATTTTGTGGGGTATTCATTCACTGCCAAAACCCCGGCAAATAAATCTTTGAAAGGAACCGTTTCCGGGTTTTATGATTATCCCGGGAACCCATGCCTGGAGCTGGAGTTCGAAGACGGAACGCGAATCTTATTGCCTTTTCATGAAGACTTTATTCGTAGAATCAGGCATAGCGACAATTACATGGAATTGGTTTTACCAGAGGGTTTGTAATGCTTTATTTTAAATTAAAGAATCTTACGTCTGTCTTTCCTGATACCCCGGATGCAAATAACTGGACGTAACGCCAGTAATCACCTATTCTATTCGGGCTCATGTAAGAGATGATCTCCTTATCTTCCTCCTTTTTGTATCCTTTTCCTTTGATCGTGTTAATATATTTATCGACATCACTGGTGTTTGCCCTGATCTTGATAGCTTCATAAAACATGCTGTCGGTAGTGTATTCCAGGTAAGTTAATGATCCCGAAAATGCAGGATAGGCATTCAGTACGGGGTATTGTGCTACCAATGCGTTCCAGTCGGTAAAGTCATCTTCGGTTTCTTCTTCAGATTCTTTCGCAGGAGGCGAAGTAGTCAGGGTTACCACAAGTACATCTCCGGCAGGTACATCTACTTCCTTTGTTGATTTATTACCGTCAGAATCAACCGCTGATATGAGCCATTTCCCCTTGTTCAGTATGGTGTAGATGAATTTCTGGCCTTCGTCAATGATATTGCCGATGGTTACATATATCGAAGCCATGGAAGCAGAAGAATTACCAGGGTTTTGGGCAATTACTATGTCGGCTTTATTTTCAGTGTCCTCGTCTTGAACAAAAACAAAAGATCGGTTTGTCCCCGGTGTATTCTCCGTATCAGTTTTAGCAACATCCACTATTTCTTTCATAATGGCAGCCATTTTCGCAGCATATCCGGCACCCATCTCCTTAACAGTCGGATCATCCGGATCCATACCGTTGACCGTACTGCTTAGTTCCTGAGCTATCTGTGAAGGATCGGCATTGGATGATGAATTGTAAATATCCAGGGTCATATCCCCAACATCTGCGGCATCCAGACCTCCCGAAGTGGTAGTCTGCAGAGCGTCCACCATCAGTTCGGCTCCGGCTTCCACTCCTTTTGCTCCTTCGGCCACAAAAATCTTTTGGATGGTCAGCCCGCGTTCAACGGAGGTGTTCCCGAATTCTTCGTTATCCTGCTGAAAATCGTTGAACATCTGAGGTGCCTGGTAATCGAAATCTCCTTTTTCCATTTTTTTCCAAAAATCACTTTCACCGGAGGTTTTTGCTTTCCATTCAGGCCTGAGTTTGTTGTAAAGTTCTGTGCGGTCAGAAGGAGGGATATTGGAAGCTACCTTCAGGACACGTTCCCGGCTTCTTTCCCCGCTTCCGGTGACCCAGGAAAGGAATTTGGTCCCCGAGGACAGGATGCCTTTGGTATTGACCGAGGTTAAGATCCCGGATTTTTCCAGGTTTTTGAATGCGGCTTCGTATTCTTTTACATGGGGAGCCATTTCGGCCACCTTTCCAAAGAACACATCATATTCTTCCCGGCTGACAGTGCCTTTGAGCATATTGCGGGAAAAGTTGTCGGAGGTTGCTTTCAGGTAGTAAAGCGTAAGGAATTGTTTTTGTACGGCGTACTCGGCAAAAACGGCCACGTCTTCCCGGAATTGTTCCGAACCTTCGTAGTTTTTCCATCCGAAAAGTCCCGTACATCCGCTGATGATCATTCCCGGAACAACCATCAGGAGAATGGCGTGATATCTTTTCATATACAGACTATTATAATTCTAGTTAAAGATAATGAAAAAACTGAATATTTTTTCAGCTCAGACTTTCACGGATAAGACCCACAGCCGCACGGGCACATCCTTCAACACCCAGCAATCCGGCATCCAGTGTAAAATGATAGGAATCGGCTTTTCCCCATTCTTTACCTGTGAAATAATTGTAATAAGCCGCCCGTTTTTTTTCCTCCCGGGCTATGAAAGACTCGGCTTCTTCCTGCGAAATCCCCCTTCGTTCCGCTACGTTGGCTATTCGCAGAGACAGGGG
>JBBACV010000196.1:0-3070 GCA_041656835.1 Acholeplasmataceae bacterium
GCATTAATGTGTGGTCGCTATCCTGTGTGCTCAACAAAATGCGCTATGCGCCTTGTAGGACTTTAATAGAAGGAGGAGAAGTAATGTCTGATTTTGATAAAATAATTGATATTTACCCGGATCCATATCTTACTGATAAAGGCAAAGCATACGCCGAGGGCTTTCGTCATGGCGAATCTAAAGCTTTACTTTTTGCAGTAGTAAGTATGCTTATAGCGTCAATTTGTATTTCAGTTTATAAACTTTTTATGTAGCGGAGGAAACGATGAGTACATACCCGGTAGAGCAGAATGAGTCAGAAGCACAGGTTTTACAAGTACTTGGTGAGCTAGAGTCTAAAACTTATAGACTTACAGAATTATTGGGAGAATTGGAACGTAGACTTGACGCAATTTTAAAACCTCTTGGGACTGAGGCGTGCGAAAAATCAAACCTTGACGCACCAGATTTATGCCCGCTATCTATAGCTATAACTGCGCAAATAAGAAGAACTAAAGGCAGCATTGACCAAGTTGGTGGGTTGCTTGAAAGGCTTGCTATATGAAAGAGATTGAAGTATCCATAAGCCGCACAATTAACATGGGCAACTTTAATTCTTTAAAGGTGACTGCGGGTCTTGCAACGTCTATAGCAGATGATGCTAACTTGCAGGATGCTTATAAGGAGCAGTGGAATGCAGTTAATACAGAAATTGAAAGAGCAATCAAAGCTTTCCAAAAGAGACAGGAGGGTTAATGACTATCTACCTTGACTTTGAGACATATAGTGAGCTCAATATCAGGGAGGTTGGGGCGGTGCGGTACATAACGCACCCCTCAACACAGATCATATGCTTGGGCTACGCGTTAAATGACGACGAGCCGAGTGTATGGTCTGTGGGACAAGACTTAAGTCCGCTTCTTGACGCCATACACACGAGCGATAAAGTCTATGCTTATAACGCTATGTTTGACTGGCGCGTATGGAACTATATCGGATGTCGTGACTTTAACTGGCCAAAGTTACCGTTAGGTACTCGAATTATAGATGTTCAGGCGCTATGTGCGTGTTATCAGATTCCTCAGAACCTTGATGACGCAGGTACTGCTCTTGGTATTACACATAGAAAGGATAAAGCCGGGAGTACCTTTATTAAACTATGTTGTCAGCCAGATAGAACGGGCCTTCAGCCTTTTCCACATGACCATGCGTCACGTCAAGCATTTGATGGACTGTTTAAGTACTGTGCGCGTGACGTTGTTGCTATGCGTGAGGTTGTTAAAAAGCTTCCACGACCAGAGTTGATACCACAAGAGCAGGATATATGGTTGCTTACACAAGCGATGAATAACACAGGCCTACCGATTGATTATAAGGCCGTACGTGCTATAAATAACTACTTGCAGAAATACGTCAAGGAGACGACCACACAGCTTCCCGCTATCACAGGAGGCAAAGTAACTACTCCGGGACAAATTAAACGCATAGTAGACTGGTGCGCAGGACAAGAAGTATTTCTTCCTAATCTCACAGCTGAGACTGTAGAGAGTACTCTTTTGGACGAAGTACTTCCATTCCAGGTTCGCAGGGTACTTGAGCTAAGACAAGAGCTTGGCCGGTCGTCAACAGCTAAGTATAAGAAGATACTTGCACAAGCACACGGTGATAACGGAGAGTGGCGAGTATACGATAACTTACGGTATCACGGTGCTGGCACGGGGCGATGGACAGGCCAAGGCTTTCAGATGCACAACTTGCCGCGCGCTACGGTTGAGAATCCTGAGGAGATGATTGAGGCGTTTATCAATAACCAGCCTATCGAGAATCCTGTGTACGTCGCCAAGGCTCTTATACGCTCAATGATAAAAGCACCAAAGGGGTATACTCTGGCCGTAGCCGATTACACCGCAATTGAGAACTGGCTACTCGCTTGGGCTGCTAAAGACGAGGTAACGCTACAGAATCTCATTGATGGTAAAGACCAGTATAAGGATATGGCCTCTGCAAGATTTCATGTAGACTATGACAATGTAACACCCGAGCAGCGTAGAATAGGAAAAGTCATAATATTGGGGTGTGGCTACGGCATGGGTAAGAAGCGGTTCAGGGAGGTAGCAGCTGCTAATGGAATTATCATCACCGAAGATGAAGCTCAGGAGTCTGTAGATGCATATCGTTTCAAGTATCATCTGGTCAAAGAGTTGTGGGCAGGATGTAGGAATGCTGCAACGCAAGCTGTAATTACCGGCAAGTCTTACTCTTATAATGATATTCTTTTTGGTACTTTTGCGCGTAATGGCATTCGCTGGCTAGCTATGAAGTTGCCTACAGGTAAATGTTTATATTATGCTAATCCTTCTATTAAGGAAGAGCTGATCAAAGACTACGAGTATATGGGACCCGTTCCTTGTGTCACGCACTATGGCACCGATCCTTATACTAAAAAATGGACACGCCTCAAGCTCATTCCTGGTCGTATTGTTGAGAATTACGTTCAGGCAACGGCCAGAGAAGTTATGGCGTATGGTATGTTAAACGTCGTAGAGAAAATGCCTTTTATTAAGATGCTTGGAAGTGTGCATGACGAGGCTATAGCAATACTTCCAAAAGCTTATGCTACTGAGGGAGTACTTGAGGAATTTAATAGAGAGGTATGTAATGTAAACTTTATTCCTGGTTGTCCTTTGAGAGCAAAAGGATTCTTCAGTAAGCGTTATAAAAAAGACTAACGGAGGTTATATGTTTCTTGACGATGTAGAACCTTTTCCGCAAGACCAGCTAGCACAAAGAATACGTAATAGCTCACACTGGCTTAAGCTTGCGGAAGAGTTGTATAAGTTGGAGTCACCGACTTATGTGCTAAAGCTTATGAAGCTAGAGCTTGATACCAAGTGTCGGCCTTATCACATTAAAAGACTGTACTCTAGGTTCTCCGCATTACGCCGGCAACAAGAGCAGAATGATTTAAAAGAGTTACTCAGTGGCGCATTTTATCCAGACGTTGACGAGTCAATCACCAGAATGACTTTAACTAACATGGCCTCAGTTAATAATATGACTGGTCTATCAGACACGCAAGAGAAGGTACTAT
>JBBACV010000197.1:0-3061 GCA_041656835.1 Acholeplasmataceae bacterium
TTTAGATGTTTTATTAACATCTAAATTCAATTGTTTAGATAGATCCTTTAATCCTTTAATAGATTTATTTGTATCACCAATATTAAGGTTGTTTAAGTAATTAAAGACATCGGTTAGAGTTATCTTTTCACCGCCTAATGAAAGTAGTTTATTTAAAGATTTAAAATCTATTTTTAAAGTGCCTTTTTCTATTATGAAGGCGGTGTTTCCTCCTAAGGGAAGTGATTTACTAAAGATAGATCTAATTAAGGTTTTATACTTATTAATTTTTGTTCCTAGGGGTTCAAATAAAGGGATACCATCAGCTAAAAAGAATATATCAGTCGTTGTACCACCGATATCTATTAAGATACTATCTTCTTCGTATTTTTTTAGTGATAACATTCCCATTAAACTTGCTGATGGTCCTGAAAAGATTGTTTCAGCAACATAAGTATTAGCGGCCTTTAAAGACATAATTCCGCCATCAGCTTTTAAGATATTAATTTCCGAGTTTATTCCTAATAACTTTATTGATTTTTCAATATAGTTAGAAAAAAGAGTAAAGTTATTTTTAATACTTTCATTTAAGAAACAAGTATTAATTCTTCGGTAAAAATTAAGTTTACCGGATAATTCATGTCCTAAAGTTATACTGTTAAAATCATCTTTAATTAGCTCTTTAATTTTATTTTCGGTTTCTGGATTTCTTGTTGAAAACTTTGAAATAATTCCAACATTTGTAATACCACTATTTTTAAATTTATCTTTAATGGTGTTAATTTCATTAATATCAAAATCTTTAACTATAACTCCCCGGTGGTCAGTATAACCTTTAATAAACTCTTGGTATTTACTTAACTTTAAAAAATCATAGTTAAGTCCAGGACCGGTTTGAATAATTAAACCGACATCATCTAAATCATTTAAAGCTATTTTATTAGTTGAGATGGTAGTACTGAGGTTTATTTTTTTAATTTCTTTTCTATTAATATCTTTAGTTATTTCAAAGATTGTATTATAAATAGAATTAAAAACATCGTTATAATCAATTAATCTTTTAATTGATTTAACGATTGTATTATTTTTAATAATAACCGCATCTATATTAGTTCCACCCATATCAAGTCCTAAGATCATTAAATATCACTCCTTAACTTCATTATACAATAATATCGTGATATCTAAAGGAATCCTATAATAAGGCTATTTGATATTTTTTAAAAAAACAAATTAAAAACTATTCCTTGAACTTTATTAGTGGTTGATTTTGTTTATTTTTGCTTTAATTGTTAAAATCAAAAAAAGTAGCAGATATACTTGCTACTTTTAATAAAATTTATTCGTTTTAAATTCTTAATATATTAAGTCAGCAACTTCAGGATCACCGTAATAAAAGATTCTTTCAGCAAAGTCATTTTCATAAAAATCGATAAATGGATTACGGTTACCTTGGTTATTAAATATAAGTTCATTTCTAGCTATTTCATAATCACTTGGCGGATCAATTTCATTCCAATATAATAAGATATCTAAGTAACCGTAATAAATACTTCCGGTGACGGCATTTTCATCATTAGTTTCAACTAATGTTAAATGCGGATACATAAGTGTCATATAAAATAAGATCCTAGCAATATCACCAATATATTCTTGCCCTGGATAAAATGTTGAGTTTACTAAATAATATTCATCGATTGGCCCATTTTCTTCACCGTAGAAGTAATTAGAATGGGTTCCATTAGCTGATCCAATAGATAACCAGAGGTTATGTAGATCTGAGTAATGTCCACGGCTACTATTACCGGGACGGTAATTTGTAGAACCGTCATTAATTGCGTATCCCTCATATTTAGATGAATCATTACCTAATGCCATTATCATCATGTCACTACATGCCCATACATGTTCTCTTTCAAGTTTTACGACTGTTCCATTATCTAAGGTAACATAGCCACCATTCCCCCATTCATGAGGTATTAATCCATATGAATTATCTCTTCCTTCATAATCATAAAATACGACTTGATAATCTTCATCATATGATGCATAAATAAATCTGGCCTCTTCATATTTTTGATATTCAATGGTATCTCTTAATAAATAAGCTAATTCTTCAATTAAGGTGATATCATCATTAATATTATCTAGGGTCTGATAATAGCCATTACTATAGTCTATATCAGTTAAAATTGAACCTAAGGTCTCATAAACTCTAATTGTTATTTCTAAATAACCAACATTACCGGATTGATCCATTGCGGTATATGTTATTATATAACTTCCTGATTCATTAAAATTACCACTTGGTGTTAATATTAATGAATCATAATTTATTTGGATATCTAAGTCTTCTAATTCATCAACATCATCAATAACATCTATCCAAGTTAATGCTTTTTCTCGTGAAAAGATATCATCAAAACTAAAGACTAAATTTATATCATCTTTTAAAGTTATTAAAGGTGGGGTAATATCAAATGATATTTCACTAACCTTTTTATACATAACGATAATTAATAAAAATATCGTTAGTTTAATAAACTTAAAAAAAGGTAAAACTATTTATTAGTCTTACCTTCTTATAAAATATTAATTATATAAAATTATTATCAAACCAAACAGATCTATTAATTAACCAGTTTCTTAAATCAATTACATCATTACTCCATTTGTTTTCGGCATAATCAGTAGTTGGATAGGTCCCGTATAATCCATCTGGTCCTAAATTTGACCATCTTTTATAATTTCTACCAAAAGAGAATTTATTTTCTAAAATAAACTCGTCTGATAAAAAATCATTAATAAAGTTTTTAATATCACTTGAAATTTGATGCCATCTTTCAAAAACTAATTCCTTAAATTCATTTATTTTCATTAAATTAATAAATAGTTCACTAGCTGTATGATCTGATACATATTGAATGGTATCAGAAACGTAAAATCCAGTAAATGATGAATCTCCTCTTGATTTACCTGCAGTTGCATCAAAATCCCATGGTGAGGTTAAATAGAGTTTATCATTTGGTTTTTTAACCATGAAAAATGAACTCCACCCTGTATCTGTGTTTTTAAATAATTC
>JBBACV010000198.1:0-3052 GCA_041656835.1 Acholeplasmataceae bacterium
TGACACAAGCGGTGAGTATAACATTTCCCCATAAGCGGAGAAATGTTCGCACCACACATTTTACATTTCCTCATTTTTCCAACTCCGTAATACCTTTCTGATACATCTTCAGGTAAAGGATAACATCGTCTATCAACTCGTCCGTGCGATACAGGGAAGTATCCATCTCCCTCGCCTCGAACAGTTTGTCTATCAGTTCTTGAACTTTAACCATATTCATCCTCATTTCTTTTTCACAAGCCTCTTCGCTCAGCTTCTCCACCAATTCCCAATTTGACACACCCCAAGCGTCAACAATACTTGCAATTTCAAAAGGTGTAGAATATTTGTATGGTATATCAATGTTATTGGTAATACCAACTCGTTTCCTCACAGTATCAATTTTTATGTAAACTTCCATCTTCTCACACCTCCATAAGTATGTCACCACGGGGAGACAAAACACCACACTCAATAAGATGGTTCGCCACCCTGTGATAATGTCCCTGCAAACCCCGAATCGTCCCCGATTTAATCAGGTCAGAGAACAGGGATACAGTCTCCGCGTCATTCAACTCACCATCTTCATACGCAATTATCTTTTCAATAATCATTTTTACATCAATCCTCCTCAAACCAAATTTTGTCGCACCAACTTACATCATAAGGGATACTCGATTCAACACCAAAAACGTCTAATATATCACCTTCATTAATAAACACAAAATAACAGCCGTAATCCATCCATTCAGGACTACCAAAATGTTCTTCAATCGCTTTTCTGTCTTGGCTGTCAGTAACAAGGATATAATCATCAGGAATATCCATAACCTGACAAGACCGTTCACATTTTACCCTCATTTTTTATCACCTCTTTTTTACAGGGAATAATTCATATGTCTATACTCATACTTAATGTTTCCTGACAGGGAAAAACAGGGAAGACCAAAAAACAGGGAAGCCCCGAAAACTGAAAATTCCTGTTCCACGCGAACTATAGCTATTTCCACTGGAACTCCCTATGTCACTATATGACATACATAGTTCCACGCGAAATACTATAGTTTCCACTGGAGTCTATAGAGTTAACACTGTTAACTATAGAGTCTCTATATTTTCTACTGGCAACTATAGTATTTCCACTGGAGAATATATAGTCTCTATAGTTCCACTGGTCCTGGTCCTATTTCCTGTAGAAAATATATATGCCTCTGATATGCCTCCATATCTCTATTGGTCTTAGCTATATTTCCATTGGAGTCTCTATAAAAAATATATTTCCTCCGGTTATGCCTGTATTTCCACTGGAGAAGCCTAAAAAAATATGATAGTCTGTTGTTCACTCCGACATGTGCCGGAGTAATGCCATAAGAGGATCTGCATCTCCATCTGTAGCCCACTGCTGAGCGTTTTTCCCGATCAAAAGTGCGGCCCGCACATGATCCTCAACTGTGGCGCCCTCAGGAAGGGCCTTCAATCCCTCTACAAGGCTTTCAGAGTACCGAGAAGTCCCATAAACGGCTTGCTTGATCTCAGCGACCACTGGTACATGATCAACATCGAAAGGCATTCCTCTTGCAAGAATACAAGCAAGAGTAACCGCTGCCTTAGGATCATCTCCATATCTCTCAACAATACCAGAAACCATAGTATCAACAGGATTCGCGCCAGTCTTAAATACTTCAAACCCTGCGAGTTTCACTTCATTGAATGCAGCTTCAAGCTCAGCCTCTCTTGATTCAAGACCAAACACGGCCGGTATTGAGTCGTTGTTATGATCTGCTATCTTTTCAAGTTCTTTTCCAAGTTTCGACATAGTGTTTTCTCCTCAGTTTTTCTTATCCGGTATACAGCCGTAATACGCCATATACCGATTGATCGAAAAAGAAGATAGATTATCGAGTCACAAGATCGCTCATAGTGGTAACTCTCCTGAGCCTGACCGATATATGATCATCATTCTTTCTCTCTCCAGTTCAGCGATAGACAGCTCTCTTTCAACTCTCTCAAGGCCAGATATTACATCAGGTGCTGAAACTGTGACCACAAAGCGCGGTATCTCGCCGCGAACATCCTCAATGTAATAAGACATTTGTCTCATAGGCTTTACTGTTGGGTGATTCAATCCAATTTTCGCAGTCATTTTTCATTCATCTCCTCTCATTACGGATTCTCTTATCGTGATAAGTATATCCTCATCCAATTGAAGACATTTTCCGATATAGAACATACATTCATTGAATCCAAGAATATACTCAATTGTCAAATTGCAGGTGTCATCTATCAACTTCATCTGCGAGAAGCCTTTTTTCATCAATGCGATATTATACTCTATATCAGCTCTATCAATCGGTGATATCATCTTTTCACTCTCACAGAAGCTGCAATTTTCGCAGTCTCTATCTTCTCAGCTATACTCGCATAAAGCTGTAAGTGTTCGACATATCCCGGCTGACCTCCAATCTGGTCTTCCTGACTCTCCAAGAACTTGTAGAATCCAACCAACAGATCAGACTCATCTTTAGATAGATCGATAACCAGATAATGTGGTGATTTATTCATGTCTCGAATGACAGGCATTTTTTTTCAATCCTCCATAGAATAGACTATTGCCAGTGATTACCTACCCCAATGATATAGACACTGGCGAGACATCAACCACAAGCCCATTAAATGCCAGCCTATGATATTTTCGTCCGTCTCAAATACATTCTATATCATCAGGTATACCCTATACAGGATATACACTATTACGTTGTTTTGTTCTGCTTATATACCTTATCCTTTATGTATTGTGTTCTATGAATAGTAGTAATAATTTATTACTGTCAGTAATACTGGTTTGCGTGGCGCGCTTTTCGTTATTTTCCCGATCCGGGCTCATTCTGACGTTTTGCGCTAAATGACTATTCTGCGCAATTGTCCTATACGTTCCCCGATTGACCAGAGGACCGCGTATCTTGCAGAACATCTGAAAATTGCCAGGAACCCATAGCCTAACCCCTCTGACAAAAATCCTAAGATTTGGGCTTATTTCTATTACTGGCAGTAATATTGTATGCACCGCAGTAAT
>JBBACV010000199.1:0-3049 GCA_041656835.1 Acholeplasmataceae bacterium
TCAGAAACGGATTGTTTCTGTTCCGGCAACTCCGGCAGCTCGGAACAGTTCACGCCGGGGATCCGGGCTTCGTAGAGTGTGCCCGCCTTCCAGGATATGTCTGCATTCGTTGGTAGGATGTGCCGGACACCATTCTCTTCAAACCACTTGTACTGGTCTGGAAGGAGCTGGACAGTCGATTTATTCTTCTGCCCCGTCAGGAACCGGAACGATACCGACGCCATCGAGTAGTTCTCTATACTCACTCTATGGAACGGTGACGGGCCTTCAGGTGGTTTTGCCGGTGCCTTCGGAGTTTCGGTGACGGCCTTCTTCGGATACTTCGGGCATTTGTGACGTATGCCGGTGGCGACCTCGATTGGGATACTCTTATCGCCTTCTTTGCGCCACTCGATATCAACGTCGCACCATTTACAAGTGGCCATCAGATCATCCCTTCCCACAAAACCTTTCCATCAGGGCCACCATGCAGACGCCATTTTTTACCGTCAAATGATGGCACTAATCCCATCTCCCAGAGCTTGACTGACGATTCGAATGGATACCCCTCACACTGGATATTCTCTGTATATTTCCAAGCTTCGCGCGGTAAATTGAAGAACGAGCCGATATAAGCCCAGACCGAATCCCAGACCGAAGCCCTGACCGAAGCCCAGACCGAAGCCCCGACCGAATCCCAGACCGAAGCCCCGACCGAAGCCCCGACCGAAGCACTGACCGAATCCCTGACCGAAGCCCTGACCGAATCCCATTCTTTCAAGAGTGTGATATGATCATCAGTGATTTCATCAGGCGGTTTCACATCTCTGAACGGGTGGATTGTCGGTTTCCGAATCAGGATCGTATCCAGTTCCTTTTCCCAATCGCGGAACGCACGCCAGCATTTCTGTTCGTGGTCTTCGCCCATCCAGGTTGGCACTACATCAGTATCGATCTTGAATACCCATTTGTCAGGGTTGAGATAATCGCCATTCTTCGGGCTGATCTCAACACGGCAGAACTGCATTTTGTCTGGATCAAGAGTGTCATCCTTATATCCTGCAATTCTAATCAGGTCTTCATGCGAATCGATCCCGAATTTCCAGGTGACTACCAGGGCCCTGTCGATGATACATGAGAATGCGTTACACATCTTAATCCGCCTCCTCGTAGTGGTCACAGTTATCGCAGTCCGGCGAGCCCTCACCGTCAAGCTCGCAGAACTCTACCATACGCCCGCGGGGGTCCGCACCCTCACGCAGGTGGATACAGATACTCATTGCCGGACCTCCACTGGGGCACTCTCGTATTTGCAGTACCAACACCGGAAATACATGGTGTCATTGTGTCTGATCACGTCCAGCCGGGTAGCGCCACATTGCGGGCACTCCCACGTGATCCTGCCTACAAGGTGCGGCAATCAGTCCACCCCCAACGCTTTCCGGGCCTTCTCTCTCAAGGCTATGGCGTTCTCCAGGCGGGTTTCTGCATCGGCAAGGTTGCTCGCGTCGAAGTAGACTTTGATACCGCCGCCTTTTGCCGCTGTGCCGATCTCTATACTATCCTGGTAGACCGGGCCTTCATTGCGGTGGATATGCTCGACGGTTTCAGTCATCGTCATCACTCCTCAGCTCGAGGTCGTAGACCATGACCGCCTGCAATGCCTTCTCGATATATTCTTTTATCGGGGCTTGGTGGTGTTCGGGGATCTTGTTGTCCTTACACATCCCATTCACATACCCCGTGAGCTCCGCCAGGTTCCTCTGCGCTATCTCAATCTGATAGGTGGGATACACGCAGACCATCCGTGACGCCATTCACCGCACCCCCCGGATCTGTGCTTCGTTCGGCGGGGTGTCCCGGACTGTCCTGAAAAGTGCATCGCCGTCAATCGGGTGGTTCAGGCACCATTCCCAAAAGTCGTGATCACTCTCACGGATACCCTGGGACCATCTTGTCCTGTATGGACAGTGCTCGATACCGCGCTCGGGGCACAGGTCGGGGATCATGCACTTGATCGGGCTCTTCCCGTCGAAGTGCCTGCAGCTCTTATAATCGGTTGTTTTCATACTATTACCTCCAGCTCTCTCCGTTCCGCTTCCCTGCGGACAAGGTCACGGATCAGCTCTGACCTGGACGGCCAGATCGACGGGACCATCATCTCAATGATCCTTTCTGTCCGGTCATCCAGTGACACTAACCTCTTAGCCATTCTTGGCATAATGTAGAATAGGTGTATATAGTATATATATATTATGGTGTTAGTTCCTGGCGGTCGGTATACTATTATTATACAGAATAATTAGGTAAGTATACTACAGTTCACGCCGTTTCTTTTCGTCTTCCGTTTCCCAATTCTCTTCGATCCAATCGGCGGTGTATTCTAGCAGGTACCGTATCCTGCTTAACTGGCTTACCACAGAATACATATACCATATCCAGATACATACCAATACGATTGAAAAGATCGCGAGAAGGATATACACTCCTGAAAACGGATCTGGTATTATTGGATCATACATGATTAATGAAAGTGGAAGGGGGTTATATTATTTAAACTGTTGTCGGATATAATCTACCCGTTGCCCCCCGGTGTTGATCGTAATCATTCCAGGTCGTTTTCGGGACGATCCCATAAACGTATTCCCCTCTGAACTTTGTAACAGATGACACCAATTCAGTGGATTCTGCAGGGTTTCCAATAAGAGATAGGGAATCGCCTATAAATTGATAAGCCCCACCTATTCCACACAAATACAATGTATCCCCATCATCACAAAATCTTACAGGAGTGAAGCCCCCTGGGAGGGCACACACCTGCTCAAAAGATGAGCCAGAAAAAACATATAATGCTGTTGTAGAAATTGTGTATAAATTGTTATCGAATACATACATATCACCAGTATAAGGTATATTACAATTTGAAGAATAAAGTGTTGGACGTGTGCCGGGCATTTCACATATTGTATCCCATGTATCAAGATATGAATAACTGTGGGGCGTCATTAATTCCCATCTTGATTCGTCGTGGTTATATGCTTCAACAACCAGGTTCCCGTCGAAATACGCG
>JBBACV010000200.1:0-3035 GCA_041656835.1 Acholeplasmataceae bacterium
CGATATGCCACATTTTTATGAGTTACTTGAACTGACTCAAAGAATATTGATTTTATTTTTTTATCTTCAAAGCTTTCTAGATAGATTAAATCATGTATTTCTTGCAAGTTAATACCTGACTCCAATAGTTTGGAAGCAACGCTAAATGTTTTTGATGTTGTGCTATTAAACCTAAACCTTCCTGTATCGCCTAAAATCCCCATATACAAAGCTTTCGAGGCACTGTAGTTTATATCTAATCCTTGATTAATAAGCATTTCAGCAACCATTTCAGCGGTTGAGGAAGCATTAATGTCTTTAATGTAGATGTCATAGTCAATATCAGGTTCATTTCTATGATGATCGATTAAAACTAACTGATCATAATACAAATAATCTATTTCTCTTAACATTTGCTTAGCGACCGTATCTAATATAATCACAAGCGATTTTTGTCTAATCTCAATATCTATTTCATCGAAATGACCAAAGAAATTTAAGTTATTCGAATCACCAACAATATAAATATCTTTATTAGGATATTTTAATTTAAGCACCTCATATAATCCAAATTGAGATCCATAAGCATCTAAGTCAGGATTTTTATGCCTAGCAATTACAATTGATTGATATTGATTGATTAATCCAAACAGTTTTTTTACCATATGTGCCTCCTTCATAATCATCAAAATAGTATAACATAAAAACTAAATTATTCATATCATTTGACATAATTAGTAACAATAAAAACCTTAATATTTCATCTTTTATGATATAATGGTTTGGTAAAAGAAAATTTAGGAGAAGAACATGAAAAAAATACTTTCAACACTGTTGCTTATCTTATCTCTAATCTTATTTGCTGGATGTAATTTGGAAACCACAACAAATAACCTAACTGATATCATAACAACACAAGAACCAACAACACAAGCTCCAACGACTGAAGTTCCTACTACTGAAGCACCTACAACAGAAGAACCTACTACACAAGAACCTACTACTGAAGAACCTACTACTGAGGAACCTACGACTGAGGAGCCTACGACTGAAGAACCCACGACTGAAGAACCTCTCGAAATCATTGATGTTTATATCTCAAGTCAACAAACCTTTTATCGTTTAGATGAAACGTTTGATGCTGAAGATGTTCAAATCATAATTGAATACTCAGATCACACAACTTCAATAGTGGATAGCCAAGATTTTAGTATACGTAGTTTCTCTACAACTACACCTGGAGAACGTACAGCATTCATTAGATTTGGTAGTGTTTTGTTAGAATATAATTACATCGTTTTAGAAGATTATGCTTTTGAAATTGATATGGAATATTATCAGGATGCGATTAACTTAAGAGGTGACCTTTTAAAAGTTACACTGAATAATATTATTACAGAAAATTTTATTGATTTATTATATGCTGATGCCATTTGGGTTTTAGAAGAATCTGATGTAGATCCAAATAATCCTAACAATGTCATTTTAGTGTATCCAGGTATATATGGAGAATCAGTGCCTACAGGTTACTCATCTCAAATTAGTGGCTATTATTGGAATAGAGAACATGTTTGGCCACAATCAAGACTTGGTGTTGGTGTAAGTTATGACAATGATTTTCCTAGCAAAGCCACTGATGTTCATAATTTAAAACCAGCTGACCCAACTGAAAATTCAAATCGCAGTAATGATTATTTTGATTATTTTAAAACAAGCGATACCTACGAACCTAACGATAATGTTAAAGGCGATATCGCAAGAATCTTATTTTACATGGCAACAATGTATTTCGACCTTACTTTAAATGATAATATATATTCTGCTTCTCAAGAAAAAACGATGGGTATATTATCTGTTTTACTTGAATGGAATGAACTGGATCCAGTCGATGACTTTGAAAGAAATCGTAATGATGTCATTTTCTCATATCAAGGTAATAGAAATCCGTTTGTTGATTATCCTGGATTCGCAGAACTTATTTGGGGAGATTTAGCAGAATAAATATATATTGAGTAGTTACATTAAAATGTAGCTACTTTTTTTATTTCAATACTTGAGCAAATATTAAAAAAGCCACTACATAAAGTAGCGGCTTTTATTAATTTTTCTCAAGTTGTATTGGAAAAAAATATTTAAAAATTATTCTACAGTATAAGTTCCCCATGTAATATCATCAATAATAATTTGTTTGGTTGTAATATTTTTAATCTCAATAGTGAAGTCACCTTCTATATTAATATTTTCAATTCTTAATATATGTTCATCAAAATCATCAAATATAACAGATGTTCCTATTGATACTCCATTAATAAAAACTTCAACCTGACGATCTCCTCCACCAGTAAAGCCTTTATAAAGTTTCACTTCGAAGAATGAAATTCCACCAGAAATTGTGCTTGAACTGATAGTTGAAGTACCATATCTTAACATCAAAGCAGGTAGATCAATACCGCTACCATTAGTATCGTTATTTCCATCTCGAGATGCAGTATATGTCCAAGTTATTCCTTCTACTCCAACAAAACTACCATCAGCATATGAGCTTGTAGCATTTGAAGTATCGAAATTCTCAACATAAGTAACAACCGGTCCTGCTTCAACAAACATTTTAACAGTAACATCTATAGTTACAACGATTGTTGTTTCAGTTCCTAAATCAACTTCAACAGTTATAACACCAACTTTGTCAGCGTCTGTAGGTTGAGTTACAAGAATTGTTCCAGGAGTTGTTGTGTAATCTAAAAATGCAGCAGCGTCTCCAGTGATTCCTGTAATCGTATAAGTTGAACCATACTCAGCAGTAGGAATTAAATAGTCTTCAGTTAATTCTAATGTAGCTGGAACGTCAGCAGCATCAAATTGAATGAAGTCTGCATTTGTAAAGTCTACTGATAAAACATCACCTTGAACTAAAGCATCTCTATAGTTATAAACTATGAATTGGACTGCAGGTAGTGCATCTCCAACTGTATAGTTAGCAGCTATTGTTACTAAATCAGCCCAGTTTGAATAATGTCTTACATTAACGATACCTTTAGTAACACCATCAATTAAAG